>CADECN010000029.1:13775-17850 GCA_902825785.1 uncultured Hyphomicrobium sp.
CATCATGTGGAACTCGCCGGTCGGCCCGATCCGCATGGACTTCGCGAAGGCGCTGACCAAAGAGAAATACGACGAAGAGCAGTTCTTCCGCTTCGGCGCTTCGACCAAGTTCTGATACCGCTTAGCGTCAATGATTCCCGTGAAACCCGGTCCCGCGCGGTCCGGGTTTCGCATTTCTGGAACCGCCAAAGCGTCGGCCAAAGCACCTGGCGCTTGGAGCTTGCGGGAATTCTTTCGTGGGTTAGACCGGGCGTCAGCGAGGCGACCTTGCGTCGGCGGCAGTTCTCGTCTCTAACTTCGCCCGCCCCGGCGCCAAAGCGCGACTAGGGTTCCGTGACAACCAATTGAGGCCGGAGGCGGTGCAATGGAGCATCCCGGTTTTTTCGAACGCGCCGGGCCATTCCCGCTGAGTGATGTGGCGGAGGCCGCGGGTGCCGAAGTCGCGGCCGGCGGCAACATACATCTGCTGATCGATGACGTGCAGCCGCTGCATGAAGCGCGCAGCAACCACGTCAGCTTCATCGACAACAAGAAGTATCTGGGGCAACTCGCGGCGACGCAGGCGGGGGCGTGTTTTGTCCACCCCGCGGTTGCTTCGCGTGTGCCGGCCGGTACGGCGGCGCTGGTGACTCCGCGGCCCTACCATGCCTTCGCCAAGGCGCTTGCGTTCTTCTATCCGGACGCCATGCGGCCGATGGCTGCCTCTCCCGGCGCACCTGCCATCGATCCGAGCGCCAAGCTTGAAGCGGGCGTCCTCATCGAACCGGGTGCCGTGATCGGGCGCGAGGCCCAGATCGGCCGGGGCACGCGGATCGCCGCAGGCGCGGTCGTGGGGGCGCGCGTCACGATCGGGCGGGATTGTTACATCGGCGCGCTGGCAACCGTCACGCACGCGCTGGTGGGTGACCGGGTCATTGTCCATTCGGGCGCACGCATCGGCCAAGACGGGTTCGGCTTTGCCATGGGGCGCGAGGGGCATCTTAAAGTGCCGCAGATCGGCCGGGTAATCATCCAGGACGACGTGGAAATTGGTGCCAATACAACCATCGACCGGGGCGCCCTTAAGGATACGATCATCGGAGAGGGCACCAAAATCGACAATCTGGTGCAGATTGCCCATAACGTCATCGTAGGCCGACACTGCGTGCTCGTCGCACAGAGCGGCATTTCGGGCTCCACCACGCTCGGCGACTTCGCCATCTTGGGTGGGCAGTCGGGAGTCGTTGGGCACATTAAAATAGGGGCGGGCGCGCAGATCGGCGGTGCGTCACATCCAACCCATGACGTGCCGGCCGGGGCAAGGTATTTCGGGACGCCGGCCAGGCCGCTGCGGGAGGTCGCTCACGAGTTTGCGCTGATCAAGCGGCTCGTCAGCAAGGACAAGCGCAGTTACGGCAGCGACGGGACGGAAGAAGAATAAGTGACGCCGTACCGAGTTGGGCACGGGCAAATTTCGAAAGGAGATCCGGCATCGGCCGGAGCGGGCGACAGATGAGCGAAGCAGCGAAGACGGAGAAAAAGCTCGGCACGGCCGACATTACGAGGGTGATGAAGCTCCTTCCGCACCGCTACCCGTTCCTGCTGCTCGACCGCATGTACGACATGGACGGCGATGAGAGCTGCATCGGCGTCAAGAACGTCACGATCAACGAGCCGTTCTTCCAGGGCCACTTTCCGCAATTTCCGGTCATGCCGGGCGTGCTCATCATCGAGGGCCTGGCGCAAACGGCCGGAGCGCTTTGCGTGTCCAGCGTGGGCGAAGACTACAAGGCCGAACTCGTCTACTTCATGGGTATCGACAACGCCAAGTTTCGCAAGCCAGTGGTGCCGGGCGACCAGCTTCACTATCACGTCACCAAGATCCGCAATCGCGGCCGCGTCTGGCGCTTCAAGGGCGCAGCCAAGGTGAACGGGCAGGTCGTCGCCGAAGCCGAGATCAGCGCCATGCTGGCGGACACGGCGGATGCTCGCGCGTTTGCGAGCAAGCATGGCTGAGTCAACCATTCATCCAAGCGCGGTTGTGGAAGACGGCGCGAAGCTCGGCGCCGGGGTGAAGGTCGGACCGTTTTGCATGGTCGGCAAGGATGCCGTGCTGGGCGAGGGCGTGGAACTCATCAGTCACGTCGCCGTCGCCGGGAGCACGGAAATCGGTGCCCGCACACGCGTCTGGCCGTTTGCATCTATCGGGCATCAGCCGCAGGATCTGAAATACAAGGGCGAGCCGTGCTCGCTGACGATCGGCAGTGATTGCCTGATCCGCGAAGGCGTGACGATGAATCCCGGCACGGCAGGTGGAGGTTCAACCACCACGGTCGGCAACGGCTGCGCATTCCTGGCCAACAGCCATGTCGGGCATGACTGCCACGTCGGCAACAGCGTCATCTTCTCCAACAACGTCATGCTGGCGGGACATTGCCAGGTCGGTGACTTCGCGATCATTGGCGGGGGCGCGGCCGTCATTCAGTTCGCTCGAGTCGGCCAGCATGCGTTCGTCGGCGGCATGTCGGGACTTGAGAACGACCTTATTCCCTACGGCATGGCACTCGGCAACCGCGCTTATCTTTCCGGTCTCAACATCGTCGGGTTACAGCGGCGCGGTTTTTCGCGCACCGACATCCACGATCTGCGGCGCGCGTATCGGCTGCTGTTTGCGGCGGAAGGCACGCTTGTCGAGCGCATGGATGACGTGGCGCAGGAGTTCGCCTCGCATCCGATCGTGCAGGAGATCATTGCCTTCATCCGCGAGGGCGGCAAACGCTCTTTGTGCACGCCGAAAAACGGCGCCGACGGGTAAGGCGGGGCCATGGGGCGCCCCGGTGAAAACGGTGGATCATCGCCTATCGGCATTGTTGCAGGCGGCGGCGTTCTGCCGGTCGAGGTTGCGGCCAGCATCGTGACGCGTGGCGGTCGCGTGCATGTGCTCGACGTGAATGGTGCCGCCGATCCCGCGATCCGCGTCTATCCGCGCACCGAAGTACTCTGGTCGAAGCTCGGCAAGGCGACGCGAGCCCTGAAAGCAGCTGGCGTGCGCGAGGTCGTGATGCTCGGCACGTTCGCGCGACCTGATCTGTTAAAGGCGCGTCCCGATCTCGATTTCCTCAAGCGGCTTCCGGCGATCGTCCGGTTGCTGCGCGCCGGCGGAGACGACGCCCTGCTGCGGTCGCTGATCGCCATATTCGAAATGCAGGGCTTCTCCATCATTGGAACGGGGGATGCCGCGCCCGGACTTCTGGCACCGGTCGGAGTGCTGACCGCGCGCAAGCCGGACGACGGTGCGGAGGCTGATGTCGTGACCGGCTTTAAGCTGATCGCGGCACTCGGCACCTACGACATCGGGCAGGCGGTGGTAATCGACGGCGGCCGGGTCGTCGCGGTCGAGGCGGCGGAAGGCACCGACCGGATGCTGGCGCGCATCGCGTCGTCGAGCCATCGCGGCGGTGTTCTCGTCAAAACACCAAAGCCTTCGCAGGACATGCGTGTCGATCTGCCGACAATCGGTCCCGGCACGGTTCGCAATGCGGCCGCCGCGGGGCTTCAGGGTATTGGCGTGACGAGCGGCAAGGTCTTGATCGCGGAGCGCCAGCGTCTCGTCGCCGAGGGGGATCGCGCGGCAATCTTCGTCGCGGGCTTTGAAGCCCGTGGCGGTGAAGATGCGCCGTCGCTTACGATCGTTGCTCCGCAGACCATCGGTCAGGTCGCGCAACCGGCGGCGTCGCGCGGCGACATCGTCAACGGTATTCGGACGCTTCGGACGCTTGCTTCGTTTGGCGCAGGCACCGCGGTAGTAATCGCGGGCGGGCGTGTGCTCGCGGTTGGCGCGCACGAAGAGGTGAGCGACGTGCTGGAAAGGGCGCGATCCTATTTTCGGCGGCGCAGCCCCAAGGCGGTTGCCGTTCTTGGGTCGGGCCAGATTCTCGATGCGCGCGTTCTCGCGTCCGCTTCCGAAGATCGTTACGCGGGCTTTGTTCTTGTCGCATCGCGCGGATACGACGTGCCGATCGATCTCGGCCTGCTCTATGAAGCGAACCGGCGCGGGCAGTTCGTGGCGACGGTCAGCCTCGAGCGCGAGGAATGA
>CADECN010000029.1:17860-20109 GCA_902825785.1 uncultured Hyphomicrobium sp.
GCGGGTGAGCATTCAGGAGACGCGCTCGGCGCCAAGCTCATGTCGGGTCTGCGATCGCGCAGCACGCGCCTGCTCAAATTTTCCGGAGTTGCCGGGCCTGAGATGGCGGGTGAGGGACTGAACTCGCTGTTTCCGATCGAGGACGTGGCCGTCATGGGGCCGCTGTCGATCCTGCCGCGTCTGCCGAAGATCGTGCGACGCGTGTATCAGACGGTCGATGCGGCAGTGGCAGAGCGTCCCGATATCGTCGTCATTATAGATAGTCCGGAGTTCACGCACCCGATTGCCAAGCGCATCCGCAAGCGGATGCCGTTCGTTCCCATTGTCGATTACGTATGTCCGAGTGTTTGGGCCTGGCGGCCGTGGCGGGCGCGCAAGATGCGCCCCTATGTCGATCGTGTGCTCGCGCTTCTGCCGTTCGAGCCGGACGCACTGCAACGTCTCGGCGGGCCGCCGGGTACTTACGTCGGGCATCCTCTGATCGAGCGCCTAGATGAAATTCGCAGCGCAGATGCCGCGGGGTTGGCGTCGCGCCTGGGCATTGCGGACGGATTGCCCGTGCTGTTGATACTGCCGGGTAGCCGATCTTCAGAGGTCGCACACCTGATCGACGATTTCGGCGACGCTATCGCCCGATTGTCCGAATTGGATGTGCAGTTTCACGTTGTGATTCCGGCCGTGCATCACTTGCGGGAGACGATTGTCGCGCGCACCTTCGGTTGGAAGGTAAAGCCGCACATCATCGACGGGGCTGCGGACAAGTATGCGGCCATGCGGCTAGCGCGCGCTGCAATGGCGGCGTCGGGCACTGTCACTCTTGAGCTTGCGCTCGCTGGTACGCCGATGATTGCCGCCTACAAGTCCGATGCGGTTACAGCCTACGTCGTGCGCCGCCTGCTTACCACGGACACGGCGCTGCTCTCAAATCTCGTGCTCGGCGAACGCGCTTTTCCGGAATTCATGCAGGCGGATTGCACGGCCGAGAGCCTCAGTCAGGCGCTCTTCGATATCATGCGTGATGGCGCCGCGCGCGACCGGCAACTAGCGGCGTTGGCGCGCGTGCCAGGCAAAGTTTCGCTGCCTGCGGGCACGCCAAGCACGGCTGCCGCGGACGTGGTTCTGAAGGTTCTGGAAGGTCAAGCCGCGGGGAAATCGCGTTTGGCGGGCCCGATATAGAGCTGACGCGGACGGCCGATCCGCTGCTCGGGATCCTCGATCATTTCCTTCCACTGCGACACCCATCCCACCGTGCGCGCCACAGCGAAGAGCACGGTGAACATGTCGACGGGGAAGCCCATCGCGCGCAGCGTGATGCCGGAATAGAAGTCGATGTTCGGATAGAGCCGCTTCTGGACGAAGTAGTCGTCCTGCAGCGCGATGCGCTCAAGCTCGAGGGCGACCTTGAGCAGCGGATCGTCCTTCATGCCTGTGGCTTCAAGGACTTCATGGCAGGTCTTCTGCATGACCTTCGCGCGCGGGTCGTAGTTCTTGTAGACGCGGTGGCCGAAGCCCATCAGGCGGAAGCCAGAGTTCTTGTCCTTGGCCTTGGCGATGTATTCAGGAATGCGGTCGACCGAGCCGATTTCCTGCAGCATGTTGAGGGCTGCTTCGTTGGCGCCGCCGTGAGCGGGTCCCCAGAGGCAGGCAATGCCGGCGGAAATACACGCGAACGGATTGGCGCCCGATGAACCTGCCAGTCGCACGGTCGAGGTCGACGCGTTCTGTTCGTGGTCGGCGTGCAGAATGAAGATGCGGTCGAGCGCGCGCGACAGAACCGGGTTGACGACGTAGGGTTCGCACGGAACTGCGAAGCACATCTGCATGAAGTTCGACGTGTAGTCGAGATCGTTGCGCGGATAGATGAAAGGCTGACCGACCGAGTACTTATATGCCATCGCCGCAATCGTCGGCATCTTGGCGATCATGCGCAGCGAGGCGACCTCGCGCTGCGCTGGGTCGGTGATGTCGGTCGAGTCGTGATAGAATGCGGAGAGCGCGCCGACGGTGCCGACCATGATTGCCATGGGGTGGGCGTCACGCCGGAAGCCGGTAAAGAACCGGGTCATCTGCTCATGCACCATCGTGTGGCGCGTGACGGTGTTGCGGAACTTGATGAAATCAGCGTTGGTCGGCAGATCGCCGTAAAGCAGCAGGTAGCAGACGGCGAGAAAATTGGTGTTCTCGGCGAGCTGGTCGATGGGGTAGCCGCGGTAAAGCAATTCACCCTTGTCGCCATCGATGAAGGTGAT
>CADECN010000030.1 GCA_902825785.1 uncultured Hyphomicrobium sp.
AGGTACTGCACGGCGCCGAGATCGTTCAGGCATTCCATCAGAACAAGCGCCACGCCGGCCGCCAGGGCCGGCCGCGCCAGCGGCAACGCAACCGACCACAGTGTCTCGCGCGCCGTCCGCCCGAGTGTGCGCGCCACTTCCAGGACGCAAACCGATTGCTGTTCGAAACTGGCGCGCGCCGCCAGATAAACATATGGATAGAGTGTCAGCGCAAAGATCAGGATCGCGCCGCCGAGAGATTTGATCGACGGGAACCAGTAGTCGGCCACGCTGGAAAAACCGAATGTGGTGCGCAGCCACGACTGTATCGGGCCTGCATAGTCGAGAAGATCGACATAAGCGTAAGCGACGATGTAGACCGGCATCGCCAGCGGCAGCACCAGCAGCCGATCAGCGAGCGAGCGCCCGGGGAAGCGATGCATGGTGACGATCCACGCCGTGCCCGTGCCGATCGCGAGCGCAAGCGCGCCGGCCCCGAGCATGAGCGCGAGCGTGTTCGTCAGCGAAGCAGGAAGAACGGTCGCCGCCAGGTGCGGCCAGATATTGTCGTGGCCCGCGACCGCGAACCACGCGATCGCGAGCAGCGGCAACGATATGACGAGCGCGATTGAGCCCGCGACAACCGGCCAATACCAATCCTGACCGGTTGGCGCGAGGCCGCGCACGTCAAAGCGCTGCCTCGGGGGGGGCTTGCCGGAAAGAGGCGGCGGAGCGGACACGGGCGGGTTGTCACTTACCGCCATGTCACGCCCGCAACTCGATCAGCAATGCATCCTCGCTTCGGCCGTCAGCTCGGCCGACGGCGTGCGATTTTCAAGGCGCACGTCGCAGGGCAGATCGAATCCACCGCCAGCACTTGGTTTGCCTTGCGCAGTGAGCCCGCTAAGGCCTGTGCGCCGTTCAGCGTGTCGCCGATGTCGTCGGAACCAACGAGCGCGGCCGCCGACGTTGCGAGCGCTTGGCGCTCGTTGTGCTGGCAGGCCGCGATGATCGAGATCGCCAGACACTCGTCGCGACAGAAGCTGTGGCAGCCCGACGGCGAGATCTCGATGTCACGCTGCGCGTTGGCTTTCACCGCGCGCACGAACTTCGAAAGCTCCATCAGCAGCGCCTTGGCGTTGTCCGGTCCGAGCGTGCCGGAAAACGTGTTCCAGGCCTCTTCCCAGCACTTGATGTCGCCGGTCGAAAGGCCGGCCAGCCAGCAGCGGAAGCCGACGCCAACGAGTCGTTCGGGTGCACGTGCCGGAAGTGGAACGACCTTGGCCGCCGCGCGGCTGTTGATCGTGGTTTGCGATGCGTTTGCCATGGTGCTCACCGTGTCAGGAGTTCGGGCCGGCATCGAAACGTACGCGGTCGACCATCTCGGAGGCCTTCTTGCGCAGTTCTCCGATCTTCGACAGCGGCAGCTTGTCGGCTTTCAGCGGGCCCCAGCTCGCGACCAGCTCAGTCGGCTTGACGTGAGGCGAAACGGGATATTCGCCGTTGGCTTCGACGTAGATTTCCTGCGCCTCGTCGCTGACGAGAAACTCGATCAGCTTCATCGCATTGCTCTTATTCGGCGCGTGGGCGGCGAGCGCGACGCCCGAGATGTTCACGTGTGTGCCCCGATCGCCTGCATTCGGGAACAGGATCTTGACGGCGTCGGCCCAGGCCTTCTGCTCCGGATTCTTCTGCATCGCGACCATGTAGTAGGTGTTGCCGATCGCGAGATCGCACAGGCCCGCCTGCACGTCGCGAACTTGTTCGCGATCGCCGCCTGCTGGCTTGCGCGCCAGATTGGCTTTCAGACCGTTGAGCCATGTCTCCGCTTTTTCCTCGCCGTCGTTGGCGATCATCGAGGCAAGCAGCGCGACGTTGTAGGTGTGCTGGCCCGAGCGGATGCAGATCTTGCCCTTCCATTTCGGGTCGGCCAGTTCCTCGTAAGTGATAGAGTCCTGCTTGACGCGATCCTTCGAGGCATAGACGACGCGCGCGCGGCGCGTGAGACCAACCCATTGACCCTTCGGATCGCGATACTCGGCCGGCACCTGCGCCTCGACGATGTCGCTCTTGATCGTTTGCGTAGCGCCAGCGGCTTCGGCCTGGTTAAGCCAACCGAACTCGTTCGAAAGCAGCACGTCGGCCGGGCTGTTCTGACCTTCGGCGACCATGCGCTCGATCAGGCCGGTGTTTGCGTAAACGACATTCGGCGTAATGCCGGTCTTGTCGGTGAATGCCTTGAGCAGCGGTTCGATGAGCTTGGGCTCACGATAGCTGTAAATGTTGACCGTCCCATCGGCATGGGCAGTAAGGCCGGAGGCTGTGATGAGGGCAACAGACAGAAATGCGCGGTGCCACGCGCGGTAAAGCGGGGTCATTCTTTGCTCCAATAGGCGGGGGTCAAAGCCCCGGTATCGGTCGTGCCGAAAATGGCGCGGTCGAGCACTCTGCCCGACATTCGCAGCTAGCCCGCGCAAGAGGTTGTGGTCAATCACTTGTTGACCGGAAACGTCACCTTAGAATTTGTATAATTTGAACTGTGCCGACAGGGTTTTGTCACACCCGCGCGGGCCGCAAGAATTTCATCGCGGCGGCGTTCCGAACACCACTAGGACGACGGTCCCTTTGCCTTCCACGCTGTCGATTTCGACGCTCGCACCGATGTCATCAGCGAGCCGCCGGACAAGTGGAAGGCCAAGGCCGTGTCCCCGACCGAGGCGCGATGTCGTGGCCGTTTGCACGGCATCGCCTGTCGCCACGGCATCCGCGTCGAAGCCGACGCCCGTATCTCGCACAACCAGAAACACGCGGCCGTCGTCCAGGTATCCGGTCGCAACGCGCACGTCGCCGCCCGGTTCGGTGAATTTGATGGCGTTCGTCAACAGGTTCAGCAGGATCTGCCGCAGCGATGTCGCGTTGGCGACGACGTTCAGCCGGCCCTTCGCGACATTGAGGGCGAGCCGCAACTGCCGCTCCGCTGCGAGCGGTTGCATGGTCGACACGACGCGCTCAGCCAGTGCGTTGAGGTCAATCGCATCCGGAGTGCGCGCCACGCCTTCGCCTTGCCCTTCGGGCCGCAACATCGCGCCAATGACAGCCAGCGCGTGCGCGGCGCTATCGTGAATATCGGCGGCGTAACCGCGATAGCGCTCGTTCCCCATCGGTCCGATGCGCTCGTCGCGCATGATCTCGGCCGCAGCCGCAATGGCCGAGAGCGGCGTCTTCAACTCATGCGCGAGTTTCGCAAGATGCTGCGGCGAAAGGGTGGGCAATGAGTCGTGACGCGTGGCATCCGCCGCGTTCGCGCCTACCTGTGCATCGCCATCAGTCACTTGTTCCGCCTCTGCCTGCGCCTGCGTCAGCAGCGGCACGCCTTCGAGAATTTGGCGCGCAATCTCTTTCAAGGTCTCTCGGTCGCTGCGCGGCGTCGGCTCTGACCAAGGAACCGCGCTAACGGCATCGGCGTCCGCAACATCGGCCGCAGGATCAGCTGTCGGCTCGGGCACGGACTGCTCTTCTTCCATCTCGGGCCTGAGTTCGTCGGACGTCTCGCCTATCGACCGGCGTTCGATCACTTGCGCCAGCATCACACCGGCATCCGCCATCACGTCGTCACGCACGATACGGCAGAGCAGGTGCCGCGGCGCCCCCACGAACGTGAAGGTCAGCACCGCGGTGTCGTCGCCCTCCACCGGCTGCGCGGCAATTGCGCGTAACGTTTTGAGCGCCGGCATAGCCGGGTCGATCGCCAGCGGGAAATCGGCATAGGCGAACAGTCCGAGCGCAAGGACGCCGTCGGTGTTGGCCGCAATGACTTCGGCCGCGTGTACGTCCACCGCGAAGGCGGGCTGGCGCACTTCGGCAAGCGTCTTGCGGAAAGCCTCCGCGCGCGTCTCGCGATGCGACTTTGGAAACCCGAAGCCCATACTTGCCAGCCAATTCTCCGCCCATGGGTGTGTTAGACCGCGCTGCACAACGCGTCTATGCGCCGCCGCCTGGATAACGCGGGATTGCCGGTCGCGCCTAAGGAAACGCCTACGCACGCGATCGTTGTTCAGAACATCGGAGGCCTGTAATCGCGCGAATTTCACGTTTCAATCCGGCGCGGCCAAGCGGACGCTTGACCTGGACGGACGACCGTGTTGATAGCTTGCCCCTTGGTTCGGCGCTGGGGTTTTCACCGCCGGACACAGGGGCTTAAGCCCCCGTCATACGGTTTGCGGCGCAAAATCGCGCGACCGTCGTGCCGCCTTAGCTCAGTTGGTTAGAGCGCTAGATTGTGGATCTAGAGGTCCCCCGTTCAATTCGGGGAGGCGGTACCATTCCTGATTATTGTTCAATAGCTTCTGGCGACCTTAACTACCTCCAATTGCGGCCTTTGGGCATCCAGTTGTTTACCTTCAACTGGCACCCTGAGTTGGCGAGTGCACTGCAACCACCCGCGTGGGTGGTCCGTGATCGCTCCACAGTGCGAGGAAAGGCTGCGCCGCTGGACGCTTTGACGAGAAACGAACCGGCGACCGACCAAGCGCCGCGTTCGCAGTGGTCTATCCACGGTGTCGCGCAGTCCAGGCTCATGAGCCTGTATTTGCTCGCGGTCGTCTATTTCTTCATATCGGCCGCCGCGTTCAACGGCTTTTACGACAAGTGGGGCTTCCGCGACGCCTTCCCGGAGTTCTCCTTCATTTCGATGGCGGACGGCACCGCGCACCGGCCGTTTGTCTATCGCCAGTTGATGAACAAGGCGGCCGAAGGTGCGGAAAGCGCACTGCCCCAGTCGGCACGCGAGTGGCTGACGGGCGCGCTCTATAGCGTAAAGGGAGAGCCCAAGAGCGGGCTTAAGGCGGACGGCGCGACGAACCCTGTCTACGCAATGCGTTATCACCTGGTCTACTACGGCTCGTTCGCGTTGTTTTTTGCTTCGCTTTTTGTCGCCCGCGCCGTCTGCCTGTCGTTCGGTTGCGGACAAATGGCATCCGCCATAGCGCCCGCGATCCTTGCCCTGCTGATACCGTTCTTCCAGTCGTTCGGCGGTTACTTCTACGATTTTCCCGAGCTGCTTTTTCTGATGCTCGCGGTGCTGCTCGTGCAGAAGCGCCTCTATGTTTGGCTGGTGCCGCTCACCGCTGTCGCGATGATGAACAAGGAGTCGTTCCTGTTTTTCATCGTTGCGCTCTATCCCCTGCTGCGCCAGGGGCTGTCCGTCAGAGCCGCTGGTCTGACCATCGCGGGCCTCGTCGCCGTCGCCGCCTTGATTTATTTGCTCATCCGTCAGCAGTACGCGGACAACCCCGGCATGACGGCGCACACCCATGTCTGGGATGCGGTCGTATTTTATGCCAATCCTTTGAATCTGGTCCGTCGCGAAATCACCTACGGACTAAAGATGTTCGGCGCCTACAGTCTTGCCTCGCTCATCGCCATTGCAGCCGTTTGGCTCCGGGGCTGGGGCCACCTTCCACCAGTCGTCAAACAGCACGTCGCGCTTGCGGCCGCCATCAACATACCGCTCTACCTGCTGCTTTGCTGGCCGGGTGAGTTCAGAAACCTCAGTATGCTCTATCCCGGCTTCATGTTGCTGCTCGCAGCGAATATCGACATGGCCACAGGCGCGCCGAGCGGGAACCGGCCACAACGCGGCGGTCGACCGCGATCAACGCAACTCCGGTCTATAAGCGCGTCGCGAAAAGCTCATAAGATCGTCTGATCAATGAATCACGACATTGCGATTTGAAGTTATCAGGCGGGCTGCATATATTTTCGGCATGGTCGGTCGGCGAACGGCCAGTTTAGGAAACACTTGGAGGATACCATGAAGACCTGGATGAAGCCCTCGGTTCGCGAGCAGGAAGTTGGTCTCGAAGTCACGAGCTACCTGCCGGCCGAGATCGACGTTATCTAACATCGTCTTGCTTGGAATTTAGGCGGCCGTCGGTTCATCCGGCGGCCGCTTTCGTTTGATCTCAATCCGGCAAACAACGTCAGCGCCGGGCTAGTAGCCTGGCGGGCCGAGCCGATCGTCACCCTGTTGCGGAGCGAGCTCTCGCCCTTCACCCAGCTGGGGAGCGCTCTCCGTCAGACTCCAATTCGGCTGCGATCCGAACGTGGCAGTGCCACAGCCCCCGGCGCAGAGTGATGCAAGAAGGGCCGAGACGACGAGAAGACCTGATGAGGGCATGGCGGCGGACGCGAACTATTCGGTTGGGTCAAGGCGATGACTACAGCCGATGATTGTGGCTGTTTTGCAGGCCCCAGGTTCGCCACGCGCAAGAGCCATGGGTGACGAAGTGCGTGGGTTCTGGCACAAATCACAGCGATGCTTTCCGCTCTAAAAAGGGCCTGCAGGAATTGTAGCGCGATCTGCGCCGTCCTTATCGCGGTGCTTGCGCTCGCACCTGTTTTATCTTTGGCTCAGGTATCGCAGACCAACCGATCCGACGTCGCGAGCGGGGCGATGCCGTGTCATTCGTTGGCCGATCCCGCCAAGAGCGACCAAACCCACCACGCGACGGGTGGCTGCGTCTGTACACCATGGTGTGCGTTTGCCGCCGCCGATCTCATCGTCGAACCGTTCGATTTTGAGCCTCAGCCGGGGCCGCCGCGAAGGTCCCCCGACATCTACGTTCGACAGCTCGGGGTCGAACCACCCCTCAAGCCACCGCAAGCCTAGCTCAAGACGCTCTCAGGCGAGGAATGCGCGGCCACCGAAAGCGCGGCCGGCGTCCTCTGTGACACATCTTGAAATTAGGAACGTGCAACGTGACAAAATCGAAAATTCTGGTGCCCGCTGCGGCGGCACTGCTGCTCGCCGCGTCGGCGGGTCAAGCCGCTGCCTGCGGTTGCTGCGGCGGTGAAAAAGCCAAAAGCTCTTCGAACATGGGCTGCGGCATGGGCGGAATGTCGTCCACGCAAAGCAAAAGTAGCGCCGGCTCGTCTTCCGGAATGCGCTGTATGGGCGGCATGTCGGCGGAAGCGGCTCAAAAGCAGAGCGACGACATGATGATGGACGGCATCGATCATTCGAAAATGCAAATGCCGAAGCCGTCGGAAGCTCCTGCGGCCACCGCCCAAACGCAGCGCGCCATCACGGCGCTCGCAGCCGCCTATCTGAAGGCCGGCTCCGATCAGGAGACGAAGGCTCTTGCTGAAGCGATTGTGAAATCGGAGCAGCGGGAGTTGGAGTTCCTGCAGAGGCTCGTCGCTGCTGGTGGCAAGTAGCCGTCAATAAACGTCGATAAATGGTGAGGCCCGCACTAACCCGCGGGCTTCACCGTCGACATCAGGTAGTTGACGTCGGTATCGCTCGACAGTGTCCAGACGTCCTTGAAGGGATTGTAGACAATACCCTCGAACCGCACGTCGCCAAGTCCCGCCGCGTCCGCATAAGCCTTGAGCTCGTCTGGCGTGATGAAGCGGTCCCACTGATGCGTGCCGCGCGGCAGCCAGCCAAGCACATACTCCGCACCCACGATTGCCAGCGCCCATGACTTGAAGTTGCGATTGATGGTCGAGAAAAGCGCGATCCCGCCGGGCTTCGTCACCTGCGCGCACAAATTAACAAAGGCCGCCGGGTCGGGCACATGCTCCACGACCTCCAGGCACGCCACGATGTCGAAGCGGCCGCCTTCCGCAATGAGGTCTTCGACACGTGCCGGCCGGTAGGCTATTCCCAAATTCTGCGGCTCTGCGTGCGCCTTCGCGATTGCAATGTTCTTTTCCGAAGGGTCGATCGCCGTCACCGTCCCGCCCATGCGCGCCAGCGGTTCGGAAACGAGTCCGCCGCCGCAACCGATGTCGAGAACGGAAAGTCCGGCAAGCGGCTTCAGCGATTTTGCATCGCGGCCGAACCGGCGGATTGCGGCGTCGCGAATGAATTGCAGCCGCGGCGGTCCGATCTGGTGCAGCGGTCGGAATTTCCCGTTTGGGTCCCACCATTCTGCCGCGATGCGGGAGAAGCGCTCAACCTCTTCGGCGTCGAGCGTTGCGCCACCGTCCGCAGTCGTCTGCATCTTCTCCGTCGCCGCCATGCGCGCTCCTCCGTCGAAGGCCTACAGGCCGAACGAAGCGACCTCATGTCAAGGCACGGACTTAGCAGCATCGTCGAGCGGCTGTTGCGGCTCGCCCGCGATGCGGTTAAGAAGCCCCCAAATCAGGCCAATTCGAAAGCTTGGCTGGTCCGCCCGGTATCCCGGACGGTCTTGGTGCATGGATGGGAACGCGCGCCCCATGGCGACGGTGGTTATGAAATTCGGCGGCACGTCCGTCGCCAACATTGAGCGCATCCAGAACGTGGCGTGCCACGTCAAGCGCGAGGTCGACGCCGGCAACAAGGTCGCCGTCGTCGTGTCCGCCATGGCCGGCGTCACGAACCAGCTTGTCGCGTGGGTCAAGGACGCCAACCCGCTATATGACGCACGCGAATACGATGCCGTCGTCGCCACCGGCGAGCAGGTAACGGCAGGTCTTCTTGCGATCGCGCTGCAGGCGATGGGTCTGAAAGCGCGCTCCTGGACCGGCTGGCAGATCCCCATCGAGACCAGCGCCGCCCACGGCTCGGCCCGCATCCTCGACATTCCCGGCGCCGCCATCAAGAAGCACCTCGACGATGGCGAGGTTGCTGTCGTCACCGGCTTCCAGGGCATTGAGCCAAAGGAAAATCGTGTCGCGACGCTGGGGCGCGGAGGCTCGGACACAAGCGCCGTCGCCATGGCCGTCGCGCTGCAGGCTGATGTCTGCGACATCTACACCGACGTCGACGGCGTCTACACCACCGACCCGCGCATCGTCCCGAAAGCACGCCGGCTCGCCAAGGTGAGTTACGAGGAAATGCTCGAAATGGCATCGCTGGGCTCGAAGGTCTTGCAGACGCGCTCGGTCGAACTCGCGATGGTCTACAAGGTCCGCACCCGCGTACTTTCGAGCTTCGTGGCGCCCGACGCCATGAAGCCGTTTCGCATCGAGAACATCGAAGACATCGGCACAACGGTTTGCGACGAGGAAGAGATCGTGGAACAGCAGGTCGTGAGCGGCATCGCCTACGCCAAGGACGAAGCCAAGGTGACGCTCGTGAAGGTCGACGACAAGCCGGGCGTGGCGGCGCGCATTTTCGGGCCGCTCTCGGAAGCAAACATCAACGTCGACATGATCGTCCAGAACATCACGCCCGACGGTAGGCAGACCGACATGACCTTCACGGTGCAGGCGGCCGAGCTCAATCGCGCGCTCGACGTGCTGAAGAAGGCCAAGGCCGACATCGGTCACTTCGACATCAGGAGCTCGGCCGATGTCGTGAAAATTTCCGTCATTGGCGTCGGTATGCGCAGCCACGCCGGCGTTGCCGCAAAAATGTTCAAGACGCTTTCGGACAAAGGCATCAATATCCACGCAATTTCGACGTCGGAGATCAAGATCAGCGTGTTGATCGACGCCGCCTATGCAGAATTGGCCGTGAGGTCTCTGCATTCGGCTTACGGTCTCGACAGCGAGTAAGCGCGGCTTAAGGGCAGCGGCCGGCGAAATATTATTTTAGCCGCTCAGGCGCGGCGCGATTGGCACGGCAATGGTAACGCGGCGCGGCGACGATCCCAGGCTTCTCCCAAGCGAAACGGCGCTGCGCGTCATCATGCGCCGGCTTCGCGAAATCATGTCCGATGACGACGACGGCCAGGGCCGGCTTGACCGCATCGTCCGCCAGATCGCCGGCGTCATGGTGGCGGAAGTCTGCTCCATCTACCTGAAGCGCCAGGACGGTTCGCTGGAGCTGTTCGCAACCGAGGGCCTAAATCCTAACGCGGTGCATGCAACCCGCATGAAGCGGGGCGAAGGTCTCGTCGGTCGCTGCGCCGAACTCGGCACCATCGTCAACGAACCGGAGGCATCAAGCCACCCGGCCTTCTCCTACAGGCCCGAGACCGGCGAGGAGGTCTACCACTCGCTGCTGGCCGTGCCGATCACGCGCTCCGGCGAGGTACTCGGCGTGCTCGTCATTCAAAACCTCACCCCGCGCGAATACTCCGACGAGGACGTCGAGGTCCTGCAGGCAACCGCTCTCGTCATCGCCGAGAATCTCGTATCCGGCGCGGTCGCCGGCACCGGCGCGGCGATCGAGGTTTCGCGCTCGCAGCCGATGATCATTGAGGGCGAGCCGATTTCCGACGGCATCGCGCTCGGCCACCTCGTGCTGCACGAGCCGCGTATCGTCGTGACGCAATTGTTGGCCGACAACCCCGCCGCCGAGCTCGACCGGCTCGATCGCGCACTCAACACGCTGCAGTCGAACATCGATGAGATGTTCGAACATGAGCATATGTCGGCGGCCGGCGAGCACCGCGATGTTCTCGAAGCCTATCGCATGTTCGCACACGACAAGGGCTGGCACCGCCGTCTGCGCGAGGCAGTCGAAGGCGGATTAACCGCCGAAGCTGCCGTTGAGCGCGTCCAGAACACGATGCGCACGCGCATGTTGCGCCAGCACGACGCCTATTGGCGCGAGCGCCAGCGCGACCTCGACGACCTGTCGGACCGCCTTCTGCGCGTCCTTGCCGGCCGTCTCACAAGCTCCGCCAACGGCAGCGACCTGCCGCCTGATGCGATCCTGGTCGCGCGCACGATGGGCCCGGCCGAGCTGCTAGACTACGACCGCAACAAGCTGCGCGGCTTAATCGTGGAAGATGGTTCGAGCCAGAGCCACGTCGCCGTCGTCGCCAAGGCGCTCGGCATCGCGGCCATCGGCCAGGCGAGCGGCATCGTCGAATGCGTGAATGCCGGAGACGCCGTGATCGTCGACGCGGTCGCGGGCGAAGTGCACTTGCGGCCGACAAGCGAGGTGATCTCAGCCTACTCCGACAAGGTCCGTTTCCGGGCCCGTCGCCAGAAGCGTTATCTGGCGCTGCGCGATCGCCCGGCGATAACGAAGGATGGCGTGCGCATTTCGCTGCACATCAATGCCGGCCTCATCGTCGACATGCCACATCTGGAGGAATCGGGCGCGGACGGAGTCGGCTTATATCGGACGGAGCTGCAATTCATGCTGTCGGACGCGTTTCCGCGCCTCGACAAGCAGACGCAGCTCTATCGCACGGTGATGGCCGAGGCGGGTGACAGGCCCGTGGTGTTCCGAACCCTGGATATCGGCGGCGACAAGGTGCTCCCTTATCTGCGCCAGCCGAAGGAGGAGAATCCGTCGATGGGCTGGCGCGCCATTCGCATGGCGATCGACCGGCCCGAACTCTTCCGTCTGCAGTTGCGTGCCATGCTCAAGGCCGCCGGCGGCCGCGAGCTACGCGTGATGATCCCGATGGTGTCCGCCAGCTACGAAATGGGCGCGATCCGCGCGTTGATCGAACGCGAGAAGGAATTCCTGGCCAAGCATGGTCACGCTCTGCCGCAAGAGGTCCTTGTCGGCGCCATGCTCGAAGTCCCGGCTCTGCTTTTTGAGCTTGATGCCTTCCTGCAGCGGGTCGATTTCGTTTCCGTCGGCTCGAACGACCTGATGCAGTTCCTGTTCGCCGCCGACCGTACCAACGCGCGCGTGGCGAGCCGCTTCGATGTGCTCTCGCCCGCTCCTTTGCGCGCGCTGCGCACGCTGATGAAGGCGGCCAAGCGCTATCGCGTGCCCGTCACGGTTTGCGGCGAGATGGCGGGCCGGCCGCTCGAGGCCATGACGCTGCTCGGACTCGGTCTGCGTACGCTGTCGATGGCACCTGCGTCCATCGGCCCGATCAAGGCAATGATCCTCAGCGTGAATGCCGAGGCCGTGCGCGAGCTCGTCGAAGACCTGTTGAAGGAAGGCGCGAAGGAAGTGCGCCAGGCGCTGGAAGCGTTTGCGGAAAACAACGGCGTCGAGATCGATAGTTAGGCGCTCTTTCCGGCTACCACCATCTGGCCTTTGACAGGCCGCGTTTTTTGTCGAAGATGGCGGCAGGGGAATTGGGGGCCGGCTCTGCCGGATAGTGCTGTATGCGTCGCGGCGTAGGGGGTTACGCGCAGTCGTCTGTGGTTCCGCGCGGTCGGCCGGGGCCGGCACCGAACCATCGCAATCCCGCACAATCTTATTCTCAGTTCTCGCAAAACTGCGCCGCCGTCGCACGCTTCTTCGCTGATCTGCGCCGCGCTCTCGCGCTGACGCCGACCCAAGCGGCGCTCAGCGTGTCGACGCGCGTTGACGTGATCGAAGCGCTCGAAAGCGGCAGATTCGACATGCTGCCCCCCTGGCCGGAAACGACGCGCATCGTTCTCGCATACTCTGCTCGCGCCGGCGTTGATGGCAGGCCCGTGCTGGGCGCCATGGCAGCGTTGTTGGCGCATCTTTCGCATCCAGCCCCTGCACAATCGCCGCGAGTCGAAAAACCAACCGCGCCGAGCCGTCCACGATCCGCGCCGCTCCGCCGAGCCGGCACCGCGATTGCAGCCGGCGCGAAGCATGTGCGTGCCCGCCCGGATCGCGCGTTCTACGCGGTTTCGCTTCCGCTTGGCGTCGTGCTGCTCGCGCTCAACACCTCCGTGCTGACCCACGCCGGTAAGTCGCTCGGCGACGCGGGCCATTGGGTCATGAGTTCCCTGCACGAGGTCTTTCCCACCGTTCGCGACGGCTTGCGCTGGATCGAGGTTGATGATCCCCGCTCTCGGCGTGCCGATAAATTGCACACCCCCGGCCAATAGGATTACATGCCGCCTGCTTCGCTCGGCCGGCCCGCCCGGTCGGGCGCTTGATTGCTTTCGGCCCGGATCAGAATGACGACCCTTCCCAACGACAAACTCGACAGGCTCGCGGAGCGCTGGCTCGCCATCCAGGATGAGTTGAACCACGGCGTGAGCCAGGCCGCCTACGTGAAGCTCACAAAGGAATTCGCAGATCTGTCCCCGGTCGTGGCGCAGATCGAGGCGCTGCGCAAAGCCGAAGGCGAACTCGTCGATTTGGAGCACCTGATCGACGACCCGTCCGCCGACAAGGATATGGCGGAACTCGCCTACGCCGAGAAAAGCGCGCTGCAGGATCGCATCACCGATCTGGAGCAGAAACTGCGCGTCGCACTGCTGCCGAAGGATGCGGCCGACGAGAAAAGCGCGATCCTCGAGGTTCGCGCTGGCACCGGCGGCGACGAAGCCGCGCTGTTCGCGGCCGATCTTTTCCGCATGTATACCCGCTACGCCGATTTGAAGGGCTGGAAGACGGAGGTCATCTCCATGTCCGAAAGCGATCTTGGCGGCTACAAGGAAATCGTCGCGTCGATCACCGGTCAGGGCGTGTTCGCGCGCCTGAAATTTGAATCGGGCGTCCATCGCGTCCAGCGCATTCCGGCGACCGAGAGCGGCGGCCGCATTCACACTTCGGCCGCGACCGTCGCCGTGTTGCCCGAGGCCGAGGACATCGACATCGACATCCGGCCCGAAGATATCCGCATCGATACCATGCGCGCCGGCGGCGCCGGTGGCCAGCACGTCAACAAGACGGAAAGCGCCGTTCGTATCACGCATCTGCCGACCGGCATCGTCGTCGTCTCGGCCGAGAAATCGCAGCACCAGAACCGCCGCCTTGCGATGAACGTGCTGAAGGCGCGCGTCTACGATCTGGAACGCGAAAAAGCCGCCTCCGAGCGTTCGGAAGCGCGCAAGTCTCAAGTCGGCTCAGGCGATCGCTCGCAGCGCATCCGCACCTACAACTTCCCGCAGGGCCGCGTCACCGATCACCGCATCAACTTGACACTCTACAACCTCGACGAGGTCCTTGCCGGCAACGCGCTCGATACCCTCGTCGACGCCCTCATCACCGACCATCAGGCGACGATGCTCGCCGAGATGAGCGCCGCGTGACCGCCGCGCAAACCGCCGGCGTGTCGTTGCTATCAGCAGGTGATACCGTGCGCTCGGCGCAGCGCGCGATGACCGATGCATTTCGCAGCGCCGGTATCGCCTCGCCTCAGCTCGATGCGCGCCTTCTGCTGCAGGAAGCGCTGGGGCTTGAAGCGGCCAAGCTCATCGCGGACCCTGATCGCGCAATCGCCGGTGCGAGCGTCGCATTGAACGCCGCGGTCGCCCGCCGCCTGAAGCACGAACCCGTGTCACGCATTTTCGGCCGCCGCGAATTCTTCGGTCGCCAATTCCTGATCACGCCTGACGTGCTTGATCCGCGACCCGAAACCGAGACCGTTGTCGAACTCGTGCTCGACGTGCTGCGCGCCAACGATCTCGACAAGCGCGCGATTGCCGTCGCCGATGTCGGCATCGGTTCCGGCGCGCTGCTTTTGACGCTTTTGGCCGAACTGCCCCTCGCGCACGGCACCGCAACAGACGTGAGCGAGGCCGCGCTGGCCGTCGCGGCAGTTAACGCCGATCGGCTCGGCGTCGCCGGCCGAACCAAATTTTGCCATACCCGCGGTCTTGAAGACTGCGCCGAGCGTTTCGATCTAATAGTTTCGAACCCGCCGTACATCGCCAGCCACGCAATTGCGTCGCTCGATCCAGAGGTTCGCGATTACGATCCGAGATTGGCACTGGACGGTGGCCCGGACGGACTGCAGGTCTATAGAGAGATCGCAAGGGATATCAGCGCAGTAAGGTCCCCGTGTTGCGTCGTCGTCGAGTGTGGCGCGGGACAAAACGCTCTGATCACGGAGGTTTTTGCCGGCATTGGCGCCCGGCTTCTGGAGCAGCGCCGGGACCACGGAGGCCACATCCGCGCTGTGGCGTTTCAGATACATCCGTAACCGAGACGCCAAATACCCTTTGCGCAACGGTCATTCCACGGTAGTATTGGAGATACAGAATTTGAACGGAGGCGCCCCGGCGCCTGGGGCTAAAGCGATCGCTCCCCTGGTCCGGGTTCCCTAGATCAAATCAGGTGCACACAGGTCGCGAGCCGCTTGAGGCCGGCGACGTGCGCAGGTCAAGAGGTCCCATCCTCGACTGACGCGTGTGCTGCCAATTCCTCGCGGATGGTCTGGTCGTTTTTGTTGTGGGCGTCACGAGATAGGTCAACGGGCTTGCGCGCGTGCCGCCGGGGGAACGGACGGTGATGCGATCGTCCTAAACGGGCGAAGAATGCTGGATTGAAAGAACAATCGAGATTTGGGCGGCAACGTCCATCGGCGTGCGGTGTTCGTCACGGCGCCAGTGCGGAATGGAATATCAACTGAAAAACGGAAAGCCGATCGGGAGCCAATGAGGCAAGGACAGCAAAATCGCCGTGGGCGCGGGCGCAACAACAACAATAACAACCGCAAGTCCCAGAACCCGCTTACGCGCAGCTTCGAGAGCACGGGTCCCGACGTTAAACTCCGGGGCACACCCTCGCACATTGCCGAGAAGTACGTGTCGCTGGCGCGCGATGCGCTGTCGTCAGGTGATCCGGTTCTGGCCGAGAACTACCTGCAGCACGCCGAGCATTACAACCGCATCATCCTGAGCTTCCGCGAACAGCAGATGAGCCAGGGTGGCATGGACCCGTTCAACAACGGCGCCATGCGCACCCACACGCTGAACTCGTCGGACTCCGGCGAGGGCGAGGAATTCTCCGACGAGGAAGGCGGCGGCGAGGATTTTGCCGGTCAGCCCCAGCCTCAGGTCGGACAGGGCGAAGGACAGCCGCAGGGCTTCCCTCAGCCGCAGCGCAATTACGAACCGCAACAGCGCTTCGACAACCGCCCGCGTCACGACAACTACAACCGCGACAATCGCGATAACCGCGGCGACAACCGCAACAACAACCAGCGTTTCGACCGTGGGGATCGCGGCGACCGCGGTGACCGCCAGGACTTCCGTGGTCCGCGCTCCGACAGAGGTGATCGCGGCTTCCGCGATGATCGTCGTCAGTATGGCGGCGGCCAGAATGATCAGGACAACGGCGGCAACGGCTATCGCCGGCGCGACCGTTACCAGGGAAATGGCAACGGCAACGGCAATGGCAACGGCGCCGGTATCCCGGATGCCGACCCCGCTCAGTCGGCGCAGCCGCCGGTCGCGGAACGCGCGCCGCCACCGCCCCCCGCACCGACGCCCGAGCAGGAGCAGCCCGCGTTTCTGCGCCGGCCCGTCCGTCGTCCGCGCCGCGAGGAGAGCGAAGAAACGACCGCGGCGGCACCGGCCCGTCCCGCTGCCGAGGATCAGGAATAGTCCGCTAACCCTAGCAGTGTGAAAGCGAGGCGTCGGCGCATACGCGCCGCCGCCCTCAGTCGCGTGCGTCGCGCTTGGCCTGCGCCACGGCGACGAACTTGTTGACGCGACCGACTTCCATCGGATGCGTGAGATCGCGCGTCTTTTCGTTTTCGATGTTGCGCATGCCCTTGCCCGCGGTGCGATATTTCGGCGCCTTCGGCAGTAAGGCCTCCGAAGCGCGCTTCTTGCGCAAGGCCTTGCGCGCAAGCTGGACCTGGGTCGGAACCGCAGCCGCCGCCGCACGACGCGCCCTTTCGTTGTTCAAGCGTTTCAATGCGCTTGAAAGCACCTCGGCCTTTCTTGTCGTGCCGTCGTTGCGGGCGGCCGGTTTGGTACCTGCCGGCTGCGCCTTCCCCCGCATCTCTCGCCGCTGGCGGCTGGCAATGTCACGCGCCCGCTTCCGGCGCTCGCGCACGAGTGAAATCACATCGGACAGTTCACGATCGGAGAGCCCTTTGAGAGCGCCTGCGCGCGTTATTGCG
Organism: uncultured Hyphomicrobium sp.; assembly: GCA_902825785.1. Lineage (GTDB taxonomy): Bacteria > Pseudomonadota > Alphaproteobacteria > Rhizobiales > Hyphomicrobiaceae > Hyphomicrobium_B. Next base: position 16,614 of record CADECN010000030.1, read on the forward strand.
ACAAAATCGCGCTCGTCCTGTGCCAGGAGTCGCGCCTCTTCAGTCTTGCTGATAGCCATGAACGTCACCTCCGGATTGCTCGCTCTTCAAGTTCGCGAGTCTTGCTGTGGTTCCGGTGTGAAGGCGCGGCGCTGGCCAGCTAGCCTCCACTCAACCTGATCGCGTCTCCGACCGCCAGCGTGCCACCGTGCACGACCTTGGCGTAGACGCCGAAATCCGTGTGACCGTATTCGCGTGATAATGCGGTCGGAATATGCGCATCGCGGCGCGCGGTTTCCGGGTTCACTTCCGTCGCAGCGCACCGGCCCGTGCGCTTGAAAATTTCGAGTGCGACCTCGCCCGCCTCCAGCCGACCGCCCACGAGATCGAGTTCCAGCCACGCCGGCAGTCCGTCAACGATCAGGTTTGGCCGGAACCGCAGCGGGTCGATCGCGATGCCCATTCGCGCTTCCAGCGCACGCACGCTTTCGAGATTGACGATATGAAGGGCCTTGGCCGCGATGTCGGTGAAGCTGTGGCCGGGGCTGGAGACGACGCGCGGCTCACCCCGCAGCCCGTTTCTGACGGTCGCGCCCACGGCGTGCGCGATCGACTTTCGCCCGGTCTCCGTCTCAAGGTCGCCGCGCGCAACAACCGCGCCATTCCTGCTCAGCGTAAATGTCCGGCCCGCTGCATCGAAATGGCCTCGCAGTTCGGCGATCTGCTCGTGCCGCATCAGCATGACGAAATGACTTTTCGACAGCCAGCGTGGGCTTTCAGGATCGAAGGGCGTCTCCCCGTTTTCGATCGCATAGGCCCGGTCGAGCGGAACACCGCCGTCCTTTTCAAGCGGAACGCGGGCCAGGCTTTGCGCTGGAAGACCCTTGACCGGATACCTGTAGAGCCCGGCGACCGTCGGGCGAATGCCAGCTTCCAGGTTAAACCCTCCCTTGCCTTGAGGCGCCTGACAGGATCTGAGATCGGTGCCGGAGAAAACACCTCTAGGCTGACCTCTCCGGGCTGACCCTTGTCAGGCTGCGTCGCGAAAGCTTTGCCGCCCGCCTCTTTTTCCTTACCGGACCAACACTATATGCGTTTTCACGCGGTTCGGGGCGGATGCCCATCTGGGGTCCGGCCGCGGACCGCGCTAAGATAACCCTTTATGACGGCGTTTCCTCCGTGCCATGCGGGCGGGCGAAGCGCGCCGAGGAGGCAACATGAATTTCGAACGCTATACCGATCGCGCCAAGGGATTTGTCCAGGCGGCGCAAACAATTGCGCTCCGCGAGAACCATCAGCAGTTCACGCCCGAGCACGTCCTCAAAGCACTTCTCGACGACCCCGAGGGTCTGGCAAGCGGGCTTATCCAGCGCGCCGGCGGCGACCCCAAGGTGGCCCTTACCGCCGTTGATCGCGCCCTTGCCAAGCGCCCGAAGGTGACGGGCACCGGCGGCGGCCAGGTCTACCTGGCGCCAGAGACGGCGCGCCTTTTTGACGCCGCCGAGAAAACCGCCGACAAGGCATCCGACAAGTTTGTGACCACCGAACGGCTGCTGCTTGCACTGGCGGCCGACACGTCCTCGGACGCCGGTAAGGCGCTGCGCGATGCTGGCGTCACGGCTCAGGGCTTGAATGCCGCCATCAACGACATCCGCAAGGGCCGCACCGCCGACACCGCGTCCGCCGAGGAAGGCTATGACGCGTTGAAGCGCTATTCGCGCGACCTGACGCAGGCCGCTGCCGACGGCAAGATTGACCCCGTCATCGGCCGCGACGAGGAAATTCGCCGCACCATCCAGGTGCTGTCACGGCGCACCAAGAACAATCCCGTCCTCATCGGTGAACCCGGCGTCGGCAAGACCGCCATCGCCGAGGGCCTCGCGCTGCGCATCATCAAGGGCGACGTGCCCGAAAGCCTGAAGGACAAGAAGCTGCTCGCGCTCGACATGGGCGCGCTCATCGCGGGCGCCAAGTATCGCGGCGAGTTCGAGGAGCGGCTGAAATCCGTCCTGTCCGAGGTTCAGGCCGCGGACGGCGGCATCATTTTGTTCATCGACGAATTGCACACCATCGTCGGCGCCGGAAAAAGCGAAGGCGCGATGGATGCCGGCAATCTCCTGAAGCCCGCACTCGCGCGCGGCGAGTTGCATTGCGTCGGCGCCACCACGCTCGATGAATACCGCAAGCATATTGAGAAGGACGCGGCACTTGCGCGGCGCTTCCAGCCGATCTTCGTCTCCGAGCCGACGGTCGAGGATACGATCTCGATCCTGCGCGGCATCAAGGAAAAGTACGAGCTTCACCACGGCGTGCGCATCACCGACAGCGCGCTCGTGGCGGCCGCCACCTTGTCGAACCGCTACATCACCGACCGCTTCCTGCCCGACAAGGCCATCGACCTTGTCGACGAGGCCGCCTCGCGCCTGCGTATGCAGGTCGATTCCAAGCCCGAGGAACTCGATGCCATCGACCGCGATCTGATGCAGTTGATGATCGAGCGCGAAGCCCTGAAAAAGGAAACCGACGCCGCTTCGAAGGACCGGCTCGCGCGCCTTGAAAAGGAAATCGCGTCACTTGAGGAACAGTCGAAAGCGCTCACCGCCCGCTGGCAGGCCGAGAAGCAGAAGCTCGGTTCCGCCCAGAAGGTGAAGGAGGAGCTTGAGAAGCTCCGCATCGAGCTTGAGCAGGCACAACGCAGGGGCGACCTCGCGCGCGCCGGCGAACTCCGCTACGGCAAAATCCCGGAGCTTGAAAAGAAGCTCGGCGAGATCGAGAAGGAAGACAAGGGCGCCATGGTCGAGGAGGCGGTGACGCCCGATCAGATCGCCGCCGTCGTCTCGCGCTGGACCGGCGTTCCCGTCGACAAGATGCTCGAAGGCGAGCGTGACAAGCTGCTCAAGATGGAAGAAGCGCTGGGTAAGCGCGTCATCGGCCAGAAGGAAGCTGTTGTCGCCGTATCGACCGCGGTGCGCCGTGCGCGCGCCGGCCTGCAGGACCCGAACCGGCCGATCGGCTCGTTCATGTTCTTGGGCCCGACCGGCGTCGGCAAGACCG
>CADECN010000031.1 GCA_902825785.1 uncultured Hyphomicrobium sp.
GTGCGGGCGAAGCGAAGGCGCCGGCGACCGCGACCGACTACGCCAACATGATCATCTATCGCAGCATCACCGCACCGGTCGAAATCGTCTATGACCACTATAGCGGCGAGGATGGGCCGCTGCATTTCAAGGGTCACACGACCTTCGAAAATGACGCGGGCGCGACGCGCGTCACGCTTCGGCTGATGACGGACAGCGCCGCCAAGCGCGCAGAGTTCGTCAAGTTCGGAGCTGTCGAGGGCGGCGAGCAGACGCTCGCAAGGCTGGAAGCCCATGTGGCGGGTAAGGCCAAATCGGCCTAGTGACGGCATGAAATGAAGCTCTGCGGGAGCGTCGGCGGCCGGCCGGCGCTCCTTGCCGTCTCTGGGCCGCGCCGGTCGGCTTGAGCCCCGCCGCGCGAGAGGCTAGATCGCTAGCTTGAAAACGACCAACACCCGACCGCCTGAGCGGAGAAACAACGCCATGACCGACGAAGCGCCGCCGGATCGCCTGAGTTCGAACCCCAACAGTCCCTTCTACGACCAGGCCGTGCTCGACCGCGATGTCGGCATCCGGTTCAACGGCGTCGAGAAGACCAACGTTGAAGAATACTGCGTGAGCGAAGGCTGGGTCCGCGTCGCCGCCGGCAACGCCCGCGATCGCCGTGGCAACCCGATGACGATCAAGCTGAAAGGCAAAGTCGAGCCGTACTTCAAGTCGCCGTCAGGTTGAGGCGGCAGCGAGGCTGGAGCCAACCCCGACAAGCGAAAAGTCGCGTTCGGCGTGTTGGCGTTTTCCCCACAAGTCATCAAAGTGGCATTTGCCTGTGACAGCCTCGCCAGCGTACTGTGCGCGCCGTTGGGGGACGGGGATATATTTTCATGTCGGGCATTTTCAGCCGACGGTACGGGGAAGTTCTGTTCTTCGTGGTCCTCGTGCTTCTGTGTCTGGCCGTTGGCGTGAGCGGCTGCTCCACAGGCGAGGGGCTGATTTCCACCGAGTTGAGCGTTCCGCCCGCCGAGCGCGAGCGCGTGACGCTGACGGCGGCCAAGGGCGCTGTCCCGACGCCAATCGTGGCTGGGTCCGCCGTTCCGGGAACCGAGGCACCCCCACGACAAACCGCGAGCGTCGTGGCGACCGAAGATTTCGACGTCGTGACGGTGATGTGGGGGACTAACCGCGAATCGGAAGCCAATGCGGCAGGCGAAACCTCGGCCGCGGTGAAGGCAAAGCCGCCGAAGTTCACGTCCAAGCGTTCGACGCACCTTACGACCGGCTACGCCAAGATCACGGTGCCGAAGAAAAATCGCGCGATCGGCGAAGTCCCGGTCGCGGGCGGCGAATACACGGTGCTGAACGTCACCCTCTACAATGACAAGGAAAACCCGCGCGAACACTTCACCATTGGTGAGTTGTCGACCCTGACGCGCGGCGACTTCACCGCCCGTTCGAACTACATTGGCGCTCGCGCGCGCAGCTATCGCGACCACGCCTTCATCTTCGTCCACGGCTATTGGAACACGTTCGAGGACGGTCTCTATCGCACCGCGCAACTCGCCTACGACATGGGCTTCGACGGTGTGCCCTATAGCTTCTCGTGGCCCTCGAAGGGCGCGCTGACCGGCTACCTCTATGATCGCGACAGCGTCGACGCCAGCCAGCAACAGTTCGTCGAATTCCTGGAGCTCGTTTCCAAGACCACCCAGGCGAAGAAAATCCACATCATCGCCCACAGTATGGGGGCGCGTCTTGTGGTCGACACGCTCTTTCCCAGTGTCGGCCCAAGTCGGCTGGCACAATTCCCCAAGATCGATCAGATCGTGCTTGCCGCCGCCGACGTCGACAACAGCGTAATGAAGGCACGTGCCGCCGCCATTTCCGGCTCTGTAAAAGCCGTAACGCTTTACGCCAGCGACAAGGACGAGGCATTGCTCGCGTCGAAAACGCTGGCCGGCAGTGCGCCGCGCGCCGGCGAAGTGCGCGACGGCCGCCCCTTCATCATGACCGGCGTCGAGACGATCGACATTTCATCCGCGAGCACGCTGGTCTTCATCGGCAAGAATCACAGCAAGTTCGCGACCAACGCCCATATTCTCAAGGATATCGCGCTGCTGTTGAAAGGCGGCGTCCATCCGCCGGACGTCCGCTTCCCCGTGTTCGCGAGCGCGGCAGCCGACGACGGCACATATTGGCGGTACGTGAGACAATAGGCTGCGTAATCAGCTGCGCGGCGCACCGCTCGCTTTGCACGCGCCGACGCGGCGTCCCTGCTGTCGCTCCGTCATCGTCATATTCTTGCCGCCCATTTTCATGCTGATCACGCCCGTGAACGTGTCCGCGGAAATCTCGTAGGAGGCAGACGCGACGGCTGCGTTTCCGCCCGGGCAGACGATGCGGAACTTGAGCGTTCCGTCGCGCTCTTGAATTTCCGACGCAGGGCAATCTGCGAGCGGATTGTTGTCGCTCAAAACCTTCAGCCCGTGCGTTCCGTCGGCGCTGTTCGTGACGCAAAGCGTCGAAGTTTTTGCGGTTCCCGCGTTTTCGACATGCGGGAGCTCCAGCCGCACGCCCACGTCGTATTGGCCCGCCTCGATCGCCCGCGCATCATGTCCGCCTGCGCTTAAGGCTAGGCTGACAAGCGTACCAAGCATATGCCGAACTGCGCGAACTCGTGAAATCATGGCGGCCACTCGTGTCTTGCACAGATAGCCAAAACTACCTCCGCGAAGAGGTCTTCGCGCCTCGATTCTTGCGCTCAAAAAATTTCGGAGCGTTACGGAACCAGGCCAGTGCGCGCGCGCTTTAGCTATCAGACGGATGCACCAGCATACGTCAGGCGCTCCAAAAGGGTGCCGGGCCGCAGGGGGATCTCACGATCCTCCAGCGGCTACCGCTGCCTAACGAATTGCCCCGTTCGAATTCGAGACCGGCATTGGCGAACACGCACGCCAGACCATAGTTCACCGCTCAGGCTTCCTTCGCGAGATCGCGCAGCTTGAATTTTTGGATCTTGCCCGTCGACGTCTTCGGCACTTCGGTGAACACGACGTGGCGCGGTACCTTGAATCTCGCAAGCCCCTGCCGACACCATTCGATAAGCTCGTCCGAGGTCGCGTTCGCGCCTGGACGCAGTTCGACGAACGCGCACGGCGTCTCGCCCCACTTCTCGTCCGGCTTGGCGACGACCGCGCAGAACGCGACCGCCGGGTGCTTGTAAAGGACGTCTTCGACCTCGATCGAGGAAATGTTCTCGCCGCCCGAAATGATGATGTCCTTCGAGCGGTCCTTGAGCTGGATGTAGCCGTCGGGGTGCAGCACACCCAGGTCGCCCGAGTGGAACCAGCCGCCCGCGAAGGCTTCGTCCGTCGCCTTCTTGTTCTTCAGGTAGCCCTTCATGACGATGTTGCCGCGGAACATGACCTCGCCAAGCGTCTCGCCGTCGGCAGGTACGCGCGTCATGGTCTCCGGGTCCATCACCGTCAGGTCTTCCAGCGCCACGTAACGCACGCCCTGGCGCCCGCGCTTGGCGACGCGCTCATCGCGTGGAAGCTCGTCCCAGGTATCGTTCCACTCGTTGATCGTGGCCGGGCCGTAAGTTTCGGTCAGACCGTAGAGATGCGTAAGCTTGAAGCCGGCGTCGGTCATTGCCCCCAGAACCGAGGCCGGCGGCGGCGCGGCGGCATGGTTGAACGCGACCGTCTGGTTGAATGTTCGCGTCTCTTCAGGTGTTGCGTTGAGCAGCGTCGCCATTACGATCGGGGCGCCCGAGAGATGCGTCACGCCGTGGTCGGCGATCGCGTCATAGATGGCTTTCGCGCGCACCCACCTGAGGCAGACGTGCGTTCCGGCGAGCATCGTCACCGTCCAGGGGAAGCACCAACCGTTGCAGTGAAACATCGGCAGCGTCCACAGGTACACCGCGAAGCGCGGCATCGCGGTCCCGATGGCGTTGGCGTAGCATATCAGCGCCGCGCCGCGGTGGTGATACACGACGCCCTTGGGATTGCCGGTGGTGCCCGACGTATAGTTGAGGGAAATCGCCTCCCATTCATCGCCGGGCCACGTCCATTCGAAGTTCGGATCGCCCTCGGATACGAATGCTTCGTAGTCGAGGTCGGAAAGCGCCTCGCCCGTCTGTGGGAATTCCAGGTCGTTGAAGTCGATGACAAGCGGCTTGACGTTCGCAAGCTCAAGCGCCGCTTTCACCGTGGCGGAGAATTCGCGGTCGGTGATGAGCACTTTGGTGTTGGCGTGATCGAGCTGGAAGGCGACGACTGCCGGATCGAGGCGTGTGTTGATGGAGTGCAGAACCGCGCCGATCATCGGCACGCCGTAGTGGGCCACCAGCATCGGCGGCGTATTGGCGAGCATGACCGATACCGTGTCGCAACGCCCGACACCGCGCTTCGCAAGCGCCGAAGCAAGCTGGCGCGCCCGATCGTAGAACTGGCCATACGTAAGGCGGCTCTTGCCGTGAACGATCGCGAGCGCGTCCGGAGAGATGAGCGCGGTGCGCTGTAAGAATGAGAGCGGCGTCAGCGGCTGGTGGTTCGCAGCATTCTTGTCGAGATCAATTTCGTAGGGATTAGCGGACATTGGCAGCCCTGTCGTCAGCGGTCATTTTCGCCGGACGCTAGCGAAAGCCCCCCAGTGCAGCAAGCCGGAACGCACCGTGCTCGCGATTTTGCGCCTAATTGATAAGCGCGCGGCTTGGGTTAAGAGCCGCGCGCGCAACCGATCAGAGTTCAGTTCGCATCTTCGTCGCCGCCTTCGGCCGGTGTGGATGTCATGCCCTTCAGCTTGGCAAGAACACGAGCCTGCTCCTGCTCGGGCGTTTCTTCCGGCTTCTCTTCCGCAGCCTTGGGCGTGATGATCTCGGCGCGCGGCACGGTGGCGGTCGTTTCGGCGGCGGGCAGCAGAGTTCCGCCCTTTTCGAGATCCTTGCTCGCTTCCTTGCGCTCGCGCTCGACGCGCCGTGCCGCCTTCTTGACCTCGGCATCGAGGTCGATCTGCGAGCAAAGTCCCAGCGTTACCGGGTCTTGCGGCTGCAGTTGAGCCGAGTTCCAGTGCGTGCGGTCTCGGATCTGTGCGATCGTCGGCTTAGTCGTGCCCACAAGGCGCATGAGCTGGCTGTCTTTCAATTCGGGGTGGTTACGCAGCAGCCAGAGCACGGCGTTGGGCCGATCGTGGCGGCGCGAGACGGGTGTGTAGCGCGGACCCTTCCGCACCGTGACGACTGGCGGCAGCTGAACCTTGCTCTCCGCCAGATGCAGCTTATGGTTTAGGTCCTTTTCCGCCCGTGCGATCTCTTCCCGGGTCAACTGCCCGTTGGTGACCGGGTCCATGCCCTTGATGCCCTGTGCAACGTCGCCGTCGGCGATACCTTTGACCTCGAGCGGATGCAGGCCGCAGAATTCCGCGATCTGATCGAACGACAGCGACGTGTTCTCGACCAGCCAAACGGCTGTGGCTTTGGGCATTAAAGGTCTGCGGTCGCTCATGGCTGTCCTCTTTCGGACTTCCAGCGGGACGACCCGCGAAAGCCACTCTACCAGTTGATTTGGGGAGTGCGGTCTTATAGCTCCGTCAGCAGCGCTGAGGCAACCGGTGAGTGGCCTGCGGCCCGCAAGTAACCTGCAAGAACGCCGCAGGCTTCGGCCGGCAGCCGAGGTTGCGGGCATATTATTCGCCCGCTACTGTCAAAAATGGTGTTGCCGGACAGGGCCGGCGTCACACTGCCAAGGACGATCGATGCTCGCAACCGCCGGCACAACCAAGTTTTTCGAGGATTTGGAGGTCGGCCAGGAGGCCTCCATGTCGCGCATCGTGAGCGAGGCCGACATCGTCGCTTATGCCGCGCTTTCGGGGGATTACAATCCCGTTCACCTTGATCCCGACTATGCGGCGAAAACCATCTTCAGAGAACGGATCGCCCACGGCATCCTGTCGGCGGGCTACATCTCGGCGCTGTTTGGCATGAAGCTGCCAGGCCCCGGTGCCATCTACATCTCGCAAACATTGAACTTCAAAGGCCCAGTTAAGATCGACGACCGGGTCGAGAGCATCGTGAGGCTCGTGGAGCTCTTGCCGGACAAGCGCCGTGCCCGCTTCGAATGCCTGTGCACCGTCGCCGGTAAGCCGGTCCTGACGGGCGAAGCAATCCTGATGGTTCCCGGCCGGAAGGGGTAATTCCCCATGCAGGTGGTTCATGGCCACAGCCATGTGCCTATCACGGCGCGTTCAGCCGTGGTTGCCATCGGCAATTTCGACGGCGTACACCGAGGTCACCGGGCGTTGATCGCGGAGGCGATCAGTCAGGGTCAGAAGCTCGGCCGCGCGGCGGGCGTCATGGTGTTTGAACCGCACCCCCGCGAGTTCTTTGCACCAAACGAAGCCCATTTCCGGCTGACTCCGCTCAAAAGCAAACTCGCACTCATCGAGAAGCTCGGCGTCAACGTCGCCTTCGTCGAAACGTTTGACCAGAACTTGGCGAGCCTCAAGGCGGAGGACTTCATCGAGCGCGTGCTCGTCGCGGGCCTCGGAGTCGCGCACGTCGTGATCGGCTACGATTTTTATTTCGGAAACAAGCGCGCCGGAAATCCGGAACTGATGATGGAAATGGGCCGCGAACTGGGTTTCGGCGTCACCGTCATGCCGCCCGTCGCCCAAGATGGTGAGGTGTTCTCCTCGTCCGCCGTGCGATTGCATCTCGCTCAAGGCGAGGTAAAGGCGGCCGCGCACGTCCTGGGCGACAATTGGCAGGTTTCGGGGCGCATCATCGGTGGGGCCAAACGCGGCACCGGTCTTGGCTATCCGACCGCCAACATTCCCTTGCCAAAAGGTACCGGCCTGGCTCACGGCATATATGCCGTGCGCGCCCATATTGACGGTCGCGCGCTCGACGCGGCCGCATACCTGGGCACGCGCCCCACGTTCGATGACGGCATGCCGGTGCTGGAGGTGTTCCTGCTCGACTTTGCCGGCAATATTTATGGCCGCGATATCGATATCGAATTCGTCGACTTTATCCGCCCCGACCGGCGTTTTCCTTCACCCGAAGCGCTCGTCGCCCAGATGGACAAGGATGTGGCGAGCGTTCGCGCCGCGCTGGCCGCTGGTTAGGCCGGAACGGCGGCAGCCTGTCGCGGCCTTTGCGTGTTGCAACGTCGGTTGCTAGAACGCGCTGCTGATTTGCCTACAGAAACGAAAGACGGACGATGTCCAAGGACAAGAGCGCTGACGGTACGCCGCCGGGGCGCGACTGGAGCGAGACACTTTTTCTGCCCGCAACGGAATTTCCGATGCGTGCGGGCCTTCCCGAGCTCGAACCCCGCCTGCTGAAGCGCTGGCAGGACCTGGGGCTCTACGAGCAGATCCGCACCCAGTCGAAGGGGCGGGTAAAATTCACGCTCCACGACGGCCCGCCCTATGCCAACGGTAACATCCATATCGGACACGCACTGAACAAGATCCTGAAGGATCTGGTGGTCAAGAGCCAGCAGATGCTGGGCCGCGATTCCAACTACGTGCCGGGCTGGGACTGCCACGGCCTGCCGATCGAATGGAAGATCGAGGAACAGTATCGCGCCAAGGGCAAGGAGAAGCCGAACTTCTCCGATCCGGTCGCCATCAATGCCTTCCGCGACGAGTGCCGCAAGTTCGCGGCCCATTGGCTCGATGTCCAGCGCGAGGAGTTCAAGCGCTTAGGGGTCGTCGGCGACTGGGCGCATCCCTATTCCACGATGGACTTCCGCGCCGAGAGCATCATCGCGCGCGAGTTGATGAAGTTCGCCGAGAACGGCCTGCTCTATCGCGGCTCCAAGCCGGTTATGTGGAGCGTGGTTGAAAAGACCGCGCTTGCCGAAGCCGAGGTCGAGTACCAGGACTACCAGTCCGACATGGTCTGGGTGAAGTTTCCGGTGCGCGGTCCGATGTTCAGTTCCAAACCGAACGTCGAGACCGTCGCCAAGTGGGCATCGAAATACAATGGTGCAGCTGTTGTCATCTGGACGACCACGCCTTGGACACTGCCGGGCAACCGCGCCATCTCGTTCTCGTCAAAAATCTCTTGCGGCCTGTACGAAGTGACGGCCACTCCCGAGAACAATTGGGCGAAAGTCGGCGACAAACTGATCCTCGCGGATAAGCTTGCGGCCGACGTCATGAAGGCTGCCAAAGTCGAAGCATTCAAGCGCTTGTCCGATGTCCCCGCCGATGAGTTGAAGCACCTCGTGTCCGCGCACCCACTCGCATCGCTCGGCTACACCTTTGATGTCCCCCTGCTCGATGGCGACCACGTCACCGATGACACGGGAACGGGCTTCGTGCACACCGCGCCCGGCCACGGCGCCGACGACTACAACATCTGGACGGCGAACCAGAAGGCGCTGCGCGAGCGCGGCATCGACACCGAAATCCCCTTCACCGTCGATGCCGACGGCGTGTTGACGAAAGCCGCGCCGGGCTTCGAAGGCAAGCGCGTGCTCAAAGACAACGGCGACAAGGGCGACGCCAACGATGCCGTCATCAAGGCGCTCAGCGAGGCTGGCAACATCATCGCGCGCGGCCGCCTGAAGCATCAGTATCCACACTCGTGGCGGTCGAAGAAGCCGGTGATCTTCCGCAACACGCCGCAGTGGTTCATCGCCATGGACCGGCCGTTCGCGCTGGGTGACACGCCCTCGACGGGTCGGGCTTCCGCCGCCGTCGCGGGCAGCAATCATCCGACCTTGCGCCGCGTCGCGCTCGACGAGATCGAGCGCACGCAGTGGGTGCCGGCGTCGGGTGAGAACCGGATCAACGGAATGATCGAGAACCGGCCCGACTGGGTTGTCTCGCGCCAGCGCGCCTGGGGCGTGCCGATCACCGTGTTCCGCAACATCGAGACCGACGAGGTTATTCCCGGCCCCACGTTCGATAAGTCGGCCGAGCTTTCCAAACGCATCGAGGATGCATTTGCGACCGAAGGCGCCGACGCCTGGTTCAAGGAGGACGCCAAGGATCGCTTCCTGAAGGGGCTCGTGCCCGACCGCGACCTTGGCAAGTGGGAGCAGGTGAAGGACGTGCTCGACGTCTGGTTCGATTCAGGCTCGACGCACGCATTTACCATCGAGGACCCCAAGGCATTCCCCGGTTTCAAAGGCTTGAAGCGTGTGCGCGACGGCGGCCAGGACCGGGTCATGTACTTGGAAGGTTCGGACCAGCATCGCGGCTGGTTCCATTCCTCGCTGCTGGAGAGCGCCGGCACGCGCGGCGAGGCGCCCTACGACGTCGTGCTGACCCACGGTTTCGTCCTCGACGAAAAGGGTCAGAAAATGTCGAAGTCGCTCGGCAACGTGGTCGCGCCTCAGGACGTTATCTCGAAGTCGGGTGCCGACATCCTGCGCCTGTGGGTCGCCGCGTCCGATTATTCGGACGATTTGCGCATCGGTCCCGAAATCCTGAAGACGTTTTCTGAGACGTACAGAAAGCTGCGCAACACGTTGCGATGGCTGCTGGGCGCGCTTGCGCATTTCGAGGAAGCCGACCGCGTCGCTTTCAAGGACATAAAGCCGTTCGAACTCGAACGCCTGATGCTGCATCGGCTCGCCGAACTCGATCACGACATCCGGCGCGCATACGAAACCTACGACTACCGCAAGGTCGTCGGCCTGCTGTCGCAGTTCATGAATACGGAGCTTTCGGCATTCTATTTCGATATCCGCAAGGACGCGCTCTACTGTGAAGCGCCCTCCAGCAAGAAGCGCAAAGCGGCTCTCACCGTCGTCGATCACCTGTGCGATGCGCTGATCCGCTGGCTGGCGCCGATCCTGTCGTTCACGGCGGAGGAAGCCTGGTTGCTCTACAAGCCGAACGGTGCCGCGAGTGTACACCTGGAACCTTTCCCCACGATCCCGCGCGAATGGCGTGACGATAATCTTGCCGCCAAGTGGGATCGCGTGCGTGAAGTCCGCAGCGTCGTCACGGGCGCGCTCGAGATCGAACGCGCAAACAAGAAGATCGGTTCATCGCTCGAAGCCGCGCCCGAGGTTTACGTCACGGACCAAGACTTGATGAGCGGCCTTGACGGAGTCGACATGGCGGAAGTCTGCATCACGTCCGCGATCATCATCAGCGACAAGCAAGTACCCGAGGGGGCCTTCACGCTGGCGAGCGAGCCGGGCGTCGGTGTCGTCGTGAAACGTGCGGACGGCAAGAAGTGCGCGCGTTCCTGGCGCATCACGAAGGATGTCGGGTCGGATCCCGAATACCCAGACCTTTCGGCGCGCGACGCGGCGGCGGTCCGCGAAATCGAAGCGCTGGCGATCGCCTGATGCAGCAAGAGAGAGAGAAGCCGGGCTGGTTCTGGAGCCGACACGCGGCGCTTGCGTTTGCCGTAGCGCTCGCGACCCTCGTCATCGACCAGGCTAACAAGTGGTGGATGCTCGACGTCTACGACATCGCCAACAAGGGCCGCGTCTACGTCACGCCGTTTCTCGACTTCGTATTCGTGAAGAACGTCGGCATCAGCTATTCGCTCTTCAGCATGGAGAGCGAGACGGGCCAGTACTTCCTCGCCGCCTTTGCCATCGCGGCGAGCCTTGCGATGTGGGTGTGGAACAACGTCGCGAATAGCGGGCGGTTAATGGCGGTGGCGCTCGGCCTCATCATCGGCGGCGCAATCGGAAATGCGATCGACCGCGTTCGAATCGGCGGCGTCGCCGACTTCTACTCACTGCACGCGTATGGTTACTACTGGTACGTATTCAACATCGCTGACATGGCGATCGTTGCGGGCGTCGCGGCGCTTTTGTATGACTCGCTACGTCGCGAGTCGTAAAACGGCCTCAAAACCGGCATACTCGCCGCCCAGGGGTGATGCGTCGTACGCACGGGGAACCCGCATGGTATTGAAGAAAAAGAGCAAAATAGCGCCGATCGGCGCTGCCATGATCGCTTGTGCCACGCTCGCCGGCTGCGGCTTCGACGACGTGCAGTTCAACGGCAAGATTTTCGACGCCATCGGCGTGGGCGCCAACTCCGCAAAACCCAAGGAGGCGACGGTCGCGACGCGCCAGCCTCTGGTGGTACCGCCCGGCCTCAACAACCTGCCCGAGCCGGGCAGCGGCAAGTCCGAACAGCCCACGCTGGCCGACGTGCAGGACTACGACGCCGTTCACCAGAAATCGAAAGACCAGCTCCAGAAGGAGCAGGCGGAATTCTGCAAAAAGAACTACGAGCTGCCCAAGGCTCAGGGTGACGCGACGGTCGACTCGGTCGAGGGTCCCGCCGGCCTCTGCCGCGGGTCCGTGCTTACGGCCATCAGCAATATCAACAAAGGCTCCGGCGAGGGCGAGTGACGCCACCCTCTGCCCTGTCCGCATAGCACGTCGATAAGGCCTAGCGCGAACCGCAGTGGCTGTTGGCTTATCGCGGCGGCAGATCTCTCACAGCGTATGAACGGCTTGTCATTTGACTTTGCCCTGGCCGCCGCCCCTGATGGCGCCATCCCAACGCCGGCTGCGATCCCGCACCGGGGATAACTCCCTCGAAACGACATTGGGTAAACTTATCCTCGCGGTTTCCGCGTCTGGTATTCTTCTGAAGCGATGCGCCGCCACAAGCGGCGGGCAGCGCAAGGACTGAAACACATGCGTCAAACGACGTGCTCGTTAACTTGGCTCAAATCTCTCGTGGCGCTCATGATGCTCGCAATTACGCCCAGCTATGCCTACGCCGTCGGCGGCGAAACCCGCGCCGCCGAATTCACGCTTTCGAACGGTATGCAGGTCGTTGTGATCCCCGATCACCGCGCACCGGTCGTGACGCATATGGTGTGGTACCGTGTCGGCGCGGCTGACGAGCTTCGCGGCACGTCCGGCATCGCCCACTTCCTTGAGCACTTGATGTTCAAGTCGACCGACAAGATTGCGGTCGGTGACTTCTCCAAGATCGTCAGCCGTCTGGGCGGTCAGGACAACGCCTTCACCGGCCACGACGCCACCAGCTATTTCCAACGCGTCGCCAAGGATCGCCTTCCGACCATGATGGAGATGGAAGCCGACCGCATGGTCAACCTGCGCCTCGATGAGAAAGAGGTACTGACCGAGCGCGATGTGATCCTGGAAGAGCGCCGCTCGCGCATCGACAACAATCCCGCCTCGTTGATGGACGAGCAGATGAATGCCGCGCTGTATCTGAACCATCCCTACGGCGTCCCGGTCATCGGCTGGTATCATGAAATGGCGAAGCTCTCGCGCGAGGACGCGATGAACTTCTACAAGCGCTATTACGCGCCGAATAACGCCATCCTCGTCGTCTCAGGCGACGTGACGCCGGAGGAAGTCCGCACCATGGCGGAAGCGACGTACGGCAAGATCCCGTCGAACCCAGACGTGAAGCCAACGCGCACGCGGCCCCAAGAACCGCCGCAAATCGCGCCGCGCCGAATGGAACTGAAAGATCCGCGCGCCGGCAACGCCTCGCTCACGCGCTACTATCAGGCTCCGAGCTATGTGACCGCCAAGCCCGGCGAAGCTGAAGCACTGGATCTGATGATGAAGATCGCCGCGTCGGGTTCCACCAGCCGGCTTTACAAAAAGGTCGTGGTCGAGGATCGGCTCGCCTCAAGCGCCAGCGGCAGTTATTCGGGTTACGGCCTCGACGGAGGAACGCTCTCGCTATACGCCGTCGCCTCCGAGGGGGTGCCGCTCGAAAAGGTCGAGGCGGCAGTCGATCTGGTGCTGGCCGACGTAGCCAAGAATGGCGTGACCGACGCCGAGCTTCAACGCGCCAAGAGTGGCTATCTCGCCGACTACGTCTATGACAGCGATAACCAGGCATCGCTCGCGCGTCGCTATGGCTGGAACCTCGTAGTCGGCCGAACCGTCGCAGACGTCGAAGCCTGGCCGGAACGCATTGCGAAAGTGACGGCAGAAGACATCAAGCGCGTTGCCGCGCAGTACCTGGACACGAAGACCTCCGTGACCGGCTACCTGCTTCCCGATCAGTCAGGCGTCGCGCAGGACAAGACCGCGGCCCCTGTCACCGACAGCGTGGTGAGGTAATCCGTATGCACATGACATTCGGTGCCGCTTCGAACGAGCGCCTCGCGCACCTGAGCCGCGCCGGTTTAGCGGCCGTTCTTGCGCTCGTTATCACAGCTTTCTCCTTCGCCTCCAGCCGACCGGCCGCAGCCATGAACATTCAAACCATCAAAAGTCCCGGCGGCATCGAAGCCTGGCTCGTTGAAGAACACGGCGTTCCGCTGATGGCGCTCCGCTTCGCTTTCGAAGGCGGCAGCAGCCAGGACCCGAAGAACAAGGACGGCGTCGCCAATTTCATGACGGCGATGATGGACGAAGGCGCGGGCGATTTGAAATCGGAAGCGTTTCAGGAGCGCATGGAAGAGATTGCCATGCGCATGAGCTACGACGACACCAAGGACAATTTCTTCGGGTCGTTCGAGACGCTCACCACCAACCGCGACAAAGCCGTCGAACTCTTGAAACTCGCGATCCAGAAGCCCCGTTTCGACGGCGAGGCAGTGGAGCGTATGCGCCAGCAGCTCCTCGCAAACCTCGCCTACGCCGATAAGGACCCCGACCGCGTCGCCATGCGCGAGTGGTACGCGCAGGCCTATGCGGGCCATCCCTACGGCCGCAACTCGAACGGTACCAAGGAAACGATCTCGGCCATCAATTCGGCCGATCTCGCCGACTACCACAAGCGAACCTTCGCCCGCAGCAACCTCAAGGTCGTCGCCGTCGGCGACATCACGGCAGAGGAACTTGGCAAACTGCTCGATGACGTTTTCGGCGGCCTGCCCGAGAAGGCCGACCTCATCGACATTCCGAAAGCAGCCCCCGCCACGCCCGGCAAGGAGCAGGTGATCGAGATGGGCGTGCCGCAGTCGGTGGCGGTATTCGGGTTCGGTGCCATGGAGCGCAAGGACCCCGATTTCATGACGGCGTTCGTGATCAACCACATTCTGGGCGGCGGTGGCTTCTCGGCCAAGCTGATGGAAGAGGTGCGCGAGAAACGCGGGCTGGCCTATTCGGTCTACACCTACATCCAGCCTTACCGGCATACCTCGCTGCTGCAGGGAAGTGTGGCGACCAAGAACGAAGCGATGGCAGAGAGCCTCGGCATCATTCGCGCCGAATTGAAGAAGATGGCCGAGAACGGACCAACCCCGGCCGATCTCGAGGCGGCAAAGTCGTACCTGACCGGGTCGTACGCGCTGCGCTTCGATACGAACTCCAAGATCGCCTCCCAGCTCCTGGGCTTGATGATCGAGGGCTTCGGCCCGGAATATGTCGAAAACCGCAACAAGCTGATCGAGGCCGTGACGGTCGAAGACGCCAAACGAGTTGCCGCGCGTCTGATCAAGACCGACGATCTCTTGGTGACTGTTGTCGGCAAGCCGGTCGGGCTAAAGCGAGCTGCGGCACCGGCCCAAACAGCGCCGGTAGCGGTACCGGCCAACCCCGGCTGACCCAACGAGCGCCAAATTGCAGTCTTGGCGGCGGAGCCTAAAGCCGCTAGCCCGTTCGCGACGAAACGTCGGCGCATGACAGGGGCATTGGGCGCATGCAGGATGGGCAGTTAACGGGAACGCGTTTCAACCAGTCGATCGAGGGATGCCTCGAGGACGCGATCGGCGGCCATGGTGTATCGAGACACACCTTGGAGCGATGGCTCCATCATGCGCAACCGCAGCTCGAAACGCTGAAGGAAGACTACGCCAATTCCAGCCTGCCGCTGTTGCGCATCGCCGAGGAAACGGCCGACGTCGATGCCGCGGTTGCGGCGCTCACGACCCTGTCGGAAGGCGCCGATATGCTGGTGTTCTTCGGCACCGGAGGATCAGGCCTCGGCGGCCAGACGCTCGCGCAGCTCGCGGGTTGGAACATTCCAGGGGCAGCCGAGAAGGCGCAACGCGCGCGCCCGCGCACACGCTTCTACGACAACTTGGACGGAAAGACGCTTGAAGGCGCCATCGGGTCGTTCGATCTGCCGAAGACGCGCTTCATCGTCACCTCGAAATCGGGCGGCACCGCTGAAACGCTGGCGCAAGTGATCGTCGCGTTGTCGGCGGTGAAGGCGGCCGGACTGGAAGCGCAAATCCCCAAACTGTTCCTCGGCATCACCGAGCCCGCCGTGCCGGGACGCGGCAACGGCCTTCGCGCGCTGCTCAGTTCCTTCGGTGTGCCGATGCTGGAGCACCATACCGGTATCGGCGGCCGCTTCTCGTGCCTGACCAATGTCGGCCTCATGCCGGCAATCGCGCGCGGGCTCGATGCGCACGCGATCCGCGCCGGCGCCAAAAGCGTCATCGACGACATGCTCGCCGCCAATTCCGCCGCCGACTTTGCGCCCGCCGTAGGTGCGGCAACCGCGGTGGCGCTCAATAAGGAGAAGGGCATCGGCAACCTCGTAATGATGCCCTACAATGACCGCCTCGCGCGCTTCTCGGCCTGGTTCGTGCAGCTCTGGGCGGAAAGCCTCGGCAAGGGCGGCGAAGGAACGAGTCCGATTGCCTGCCTCGGCCCGCTCGATCAGCACAGTCAGTTGCAGCTCTTCATGGATGGACCCCGTGAGCACTATCTGACCGTGCTGCGCGTCGAGAGCTCAGGCAAAGGGCCTGTGATCGACAGTGGCCTTGCAGAAATTGCCGGCGCGAACTTTATGGCGGGTAGAACGGTCGGCGATGTCGTAGCGGCTCAGGCCCATGCCATGCCGCTGGCGCTCGCTCGCGCTGGTCGCCCCGTGCGCACCATAGATATTCCACAGCTCGACGAGCGAACGGTCGGCGCGCTGCTGATGCACTTCATGATCGAGACTATACTTGCCGGGCGAATCCTGGGACTCGATCCCTTCGACCAGCCGGCCGTCGAGCTTGCGAAGGTGCTGACCAGAGAGCGTCTCGCGCAAGGCGGCTGAGGCGCGAACTTCACGAGGCCGCAAGGCATGGCGATCCGCCAGCTCTCACCCGAGACCGTCAACCGCATCGCCGCGGGCGAGGTGGTCGAGCGGCCGGCGAGCGTGGTGAAAGAGCTGGTCGAAAACGCCATCGACGCCGGCGCGCGCCATATTGAAATCGTGATTTCGAACGGCGGACTGTCGCTCATTCGCGTCGGCGACGACGGCGCCGGCATGGCGGCGGATGATCTCACGCTCGCGGTCGAGCGGCACGCCACGTCGAAGCTCGACGAGGAGGATCTGTTCGATATCCGCTCGCTTGGCTTCCGGGGCGAGGCGCTGCCCTCGATCGGATCCATCGCGCAACTGGATATCGCATCGAAGCAACGCGATGCCGAACGCGCATATGCCGTCACGGTCGCGCGCGGGGCGAAGTCGCCCGTTCGGCCAGCCGCCGGCAATGACGGAACGGTGGTCGAAGTTCGCGATCTTTTTTCCGCGACGCCGGCGCGGCTCAAATTCCTGAAATCGGAGCGCGCCGAAGCCATGGCCGTGCTGGATACGGTTCGCCGCCTCGCGATGGCGCATCCAGAAATCGGCTTCACGGTGCAGACGGGCGAGCGCGCGCCTCAAACCTATCGCGGCACGGACGAGAGCGCCGAAGGGTTGCTCGAACGCCTCGGCGATATTATGGGCCGCGAGTTCCTGGCCGACGCGCTGCGCGTGACGGCAGGCGGATCGGGCGCCACGGGGCCGATGCGGGTTGATGGCTTCGCAGGCCTTCCGACGCTTCATCGCGGAGACGCAACGCAGCAGTTCCTGTTCGTCAACCGCCGCCCGGTGAAGGACAAGCTGCTGATCGGCGCGGTGAAGGCAGCTTACGGAGATCTGATTCCGCGCGGCCGCTCACCGCTGCTGGCGCTGTTTCTCGAACTCGATCCGAAAGACGTGGACGTCAACGTGCACCCGACCAAAGCCGAGGTGCGCTTTCGCGACAGTGGCCGCGTGCGCGCGCTGATGGTCGGCGCGCTGTCGTCCGCCATTGAACAAGCCGGGCATCGGGCCACGGCGCGTGGCGGCGTCTTGACGGAACGGGCTTTTCAGACGGGTGTGCTGCCCACGATTGCCGCGTCCGCGCGCACCGAACTGACAACTCCGCCGCGCTTCGCCGGAGAATTTTCAGAGCGTGCACCCGCGCCATTTCTGACGATGGACCCCCCGAGCGCGGATGCCCGCGCCGGTTCCGCACCCGCTGCATCCGACATCCTGGACAACCCGCTGGGAGCGGTCCGCGCGCAAGTGCACGAAAACTACATCGTTGCGCAGACGCGCGATGGGCTTGTCATCGTCGACCAACACGCCGCGCACGAGCGCCTCGTCTACGAGAAGCTGAAAGCGCAGCTCGCCGATGGCGGCGTGCCGACGCAGGGCCTGCTGATTCCGGTGATCGTCACCCTCGACGCGGATGAGGCGGCGACGCTCGCCGCGCGTGCCGATGAGCTATCGGAATTGGGCTTGGTGCTCGAGGCTTTCGGTGAAGGCGCCATTGCCGTGCGCGAAACGCCCGCACTTCTGGGCGATACCGACGTTGAAGGCCTGGTCAGGGATCTTGCGGCCGAGATTTCGGCCGATGGGACGGCGCGCAGCCTCAAAGACCGCTTGGACGCCATCGCGTCCCGCATGGCCTGTCACGGCAGCGTGCGCTCGGGCCGGCGCCTGACTGTCGAGGAAATGAACGCCCTGCTGCGCCAGATGGAGGCGACGCCCTATTCGGGCCAATGCAACCACGGCCGGCCGACATACGTCGCGCTCAAGCTCGCAGACATCGAGCGCCTGTTCGGCCGTCGATGAAACGGCGCCAATACGATATCAGCAGCCGCCGGCCGCCGCGATGCGCGGATCGTCGGGTTCCACGACTTCGTAATCGTATTTGACGCCGGTCGGCGTGCGCACTTCGACGGGCAGGAAGAACTGGTCGTCGCGCACTTCCCCGACGTCCTTGTCACGGTCTGGAAAGACGATCGTCGCGCGCTTTCCGGTCCACACGATCACCATGCGCCCCTCCGCCGCGGCATCGCGCGCCCAGAGTTTTATCGTTCGATAGAAAGGGTCCACGCGCCAGGCGTCGGGCCGCACGGGGTCAACGTGAATGACCGTGCGCTGCGTGTCGGCTTCGTAGTTGATGAGAAACTTGGCTTTCGACGGCTTCCAGCGCTCGTCGATGGTCGCGATGCGTCGGTAGCCGCAATAGAAGGCGCCACACTCGTCCGGGCGTTCAGCGTAGATCTTGCAACCGCGCTTCTGGTCGCAATGCGGGCACCACACGGCGCGTGGTTTATCCAGAGACTCGACGGCCAACAGCTTGCAGCACAGCGTGCATTCGCTACACGAGCGGCCGGGGACAAGCTCTTCGCTTGCCACGCCGCCGCTCGTTGCGTCGGATGCCGGTGTGGGCGCGTTCAATGTCCTTCAGAATCGTCCGCGCTTTCGGCGTTGAGCTGGCCGTAGTTTTCGATACCGATCCGACCGATGAGATCGAGTTGCGTCTCAAGGAAGTCGATGTGTCCTTCCTCGTCTTTCAGCAGTTCCTCGAACAGCATCATGGTGACGTAGTCGCCCTCTTCACGGCAGATGTCGCGCGACTTCTTGTAGTGGTCGCGCGCGATGTGCTCGCCCTTGAGGTCGCATTCGAGCACTTCCTTCAGATTTTCGCCGATCATCAGCGGGGCGACGTGCTGGAGGTTCGGGTGGCCATCAAGAAAGATGATGCGGTCGATCAGCTTGTCCGCATGTTCCATCTCCTCAATGGATTCCTTGCGCTCCTTCTTGGCGAGCTTGGTGTAGCCCCAGTTCTGAAGCATCCGGTAATGCAGCCAGTACTGGTTGATAGCGCCCAATTCGAGTTTTAGGGCCTCGTTGAGACGCGTAATGACTTCCTTGCTGCCCTTCATGCTGGCCTCTTGCTGCTGTGCTTTATTACCGTTACCGGCGCTAGTTTAGAATTATTCTAGCGACTGCAACGTGACAAGCAAGCGCAAACCGCCCCTGTCCAGAGCCGGCAGCGGCCGATGAGCCTGAATTTCGGTGGAGACGTCTGAAAAAGCGGAACTAAGCGGCGCCGGCCGAGGTCGCGTACTGATCCTCGCGCCGTGCACGGCGCTCCTCGATACGCACGAGGCGGGCGCGGGCTTCCGCGAGAGCGTAGGGGCAGACCCGCGTGTCGTCCTGGAGGCGGTCCATGGCCCTGTAAATGGCGCTGACGGCCACCGGAGCGCAGGTGCAGCAGTTCATCTTCTTGTTGAGGTGACGGAAGACCACGCCGGGCGTCGGCAGCACCGCCGGCCCTTGGCTCATGATCTCGATCACGGCGCACTCAATATCTCGATCCGAGATAACGGCGCAGGAGCAGACAATCACGTAACGTCTCCAATCGGGCGGGGTTCAAGGCCCCGGTATCGGAAGTGGATGAAGGATAAATGCGCCGACCGCCGTCGCTCGTCAAGCCCGATAGTATACCTACAAAGTAACCAATGTATGGGTGAGCAACTAGAGTCATTCTAAAGTGTTTTCAGGCGCCACTGGCGGGGGCGGTTGTTGCGTGCAGCGTGACCGCTAAGCCCCTAGAAATGTTGCGGGTGGACGGGAACAGGGCGACCGATGACGCGCAAAGGGGGCGAGCACGGACCGGTCATCACCATTGCGGTCCTGTTCTTCATCTTCGGATTTGTCACA
>CADECN010000032.1 GCA_902825785.1 uncultured Hyphomicrobium sp.
TACGTAACGCCTCTCGATCACTATCTGAAAGAAGGCTGGCGGGTCGGGTGCGAGCCCTCGAAATTGCTGCCCATTCGGGAAAAGCAGAAAGAGCTGAACGAGAACAAGGTCGCATACTTTCTCAACAAACTTCGATTCAAAGGATATCAGTTCGAAGAAAACATCTGGATTCCCGATCCACGGCGCGTTCAAGGCTACATGTCACACCAGATCGGTCGTTCGGCGCGCGGCGTGGTCTACACCTGCATTGTCGGTCGATACGACAACCTCATGCAGCCGTATCACATTGCCGATGATTGGGACTATGTATGCTTCACCGATGATCCCGATCTGATCGATCGAAAAACGGTCGGTGTCTGGTCTATTCGCCCGCTCGATTCCGGTGCGGATCCATCGAAGACCAATCGATGGCACAAGATGCACCCCCATTTGCTGTTTCCGGAATACAAAGAAAGCATCTACGTCGACGGCAACATAAATATCCTATCGACGTACATTTACGATCAAATCGGCCAAAGGGAGCTGCCAATGCTCCTGCCCCGGCATTTCATCCGCAATTGCATCTACGAAGAACTTGATGCCCTGCTGCATAGCCCGCGCTTCAGCGAAGCGGAGAAACGCGACTTCAAGACGTGCCGCGACTTTCTCGTCAAGGAGAGGTTCCCTGCCGGACTTGGTCTCACCGAAAACAATTTGATCTACCGGAAGCATCACGATGCGGCCGTCGTTCACATCATGAGCCAATGGTGGGACTGCTACAACAAACATCCGCCACGCGATCAGACTTCGCTGGCTTACGTATTCTGGAAAAACCGTCTCAACATCACGCAGTTCACGTTCGCCAACTGCCGCGTCAACTATCGCGATTTTTGGGTTGTGAAGCACAACGCCGCCGCTCCGGCCGCAGCCGTCGATAAGATAGCCGCCAAAGCGCTCCGGCCCGCCTTCCAAACCAACAATATTTGCGTCGTTTTCTCGACGAACGAATATTTCGTTCCGTATCTGGGTGTCGCGGTCTTTTCACTCATCAAGAACGCCAGCAAAGCATTCAACTACGATATCATTATTCTGGGGCGCGGCCTGTCCGACAAAGCTCAGCGGGAGTTGGGCGCCCTTGCAAATTCCCAACCCAACGTGTCGATCCGCTTCTACGATATGGGCGAGATCTTTGCCTCGTTGCCGAGCGAGATCTTTCATGTCGAAGGCTACGTGCCCGTCGAAACTTACAACAAGTGCTTCATCACAAAAGTCCTATCGGGGTACGACAGATGCCTTTATCTCGACTCCGATATCGTCATCCTCGACGACGTCCAGAAGCTGCACGACACGCCGCTAGAGGGCTGCGCCATCGCGGCCAGCGTGAACGTCGCGAACGTCAACGCCGCTTATTGCCGGAAGGACATAAAAGGCCGCAAGTTCGACCAATATCTTCAGAACGAACTTGGCGTGCGCGAGCAGGAAAGATACTTCCAGGCAGGCATTCTCGTGCTGGACATGAATGCGCTCAATGAAATGGATTTGTACTCCACCTCGCTCGCGACCCTCAAAAAGGTGAAACAACCCATTTTCTTCGATCAATGCATTTTCAACCGCATATTCTATAACAATGTGAAGTTCGTTTCGACCGCATGGAACCACGTTTGGTACATGCAGAATTATTCGTACCTACGCGGCTCGGTGCCGGACAACGTCTTCTTCGACTATGCGCGGGGTCGGACTGATCCGAAAATCATCCACTTCGCCAGCAAAGACAAGCCCCACACCAAGATCGGTTGGGAGCTCGGCGATGTCTTCTGGAAGTACGCTTACGCGTCTCCGTTCATCAACGAGATTTTGCAGCAGCTCGGCGAGGCGAACAACGATGTCACCGCGGCCATGCGCAGTAGTACGTCGGGAACCGCCTGGTATGACGCTCCCAAACGCGTTCTGATCCACGTCCACCTGTATTATGTCGATCAATTGGATAGGATGCTTGAAGCACTCGCCAATGTCACCGACTGCGAATTCTCGCTCTTCGTAACCATGGTCGAGAAGGACGAGCTGGCTGAACGTCGGATAAAGCGCATCTACAGCGACGCGACTGTCATGGTCGTTCCAAACGTTGGATATGACATTTTTCCGTTCTTGCACGTTCTTCAGCAAGTGCGACTGGCAAATTACAGCTACATTCTCAAACTCCACACAAAGAATAGGCGCGAGCCCGGCCAGGACGTCGTGTACGGGATCAAAGTTCCTGGACATCAGTGGCGGGATGAATTGATCGATGCGCTTGCTGGCTCGAAAGCCGTATTCAGCAGAAATTTGAAAACTCTTTCCGAGGACAAGAATGTCGGCTGCGTCGGCGCCGCGCGCTTCGTGTTCTCGACATCGCAGAACCGCGAAGAAGAAACATACAAGCTGCCGGATTGGCGAAAGCGGTGCGGGATCTCGACAGGACAAAGGTACGTCGGTGGTTCGATGTTTCTCGCAAGGGCCTACCCGTTCGAACGTCTGAAGGGTTTGCGCTTGCGCCCAGAGGATTTCAAGGCTCCACAGATGGGGACAAAAGACCACAAGAATACCGCTCACATTGTTGAGCGTCTTCTCGGTATCGTCATCGAGAGCGAAGGATTCGAAATTCGTGGCGCGTAATCAGCGAACGCGCTGTACCTACGTCGGCAAGGCGACACGCCACTATCAGCTCAGCGCTTGGGGGCGCTATCTTTCGTGAAATTTCCGGCGCGCTTCGAGTATGAGTTCTATATCAAGCAGAACCCTGCGGTCAGCTCCAGAGAGGAAGCTCACGAGCATTTCAGGACGATCGGCAAGGCGGCCGGCTTAAAGGGCTCGCCTGGCTGTGACCAGGGATATTTTGTCCGTCTGATCCAACACCTAAAGCCGAGTTCGATTCTTGAAATTGGGCCAGGCGGATCTCCAAAGTTGACCGGTCCCAACGTGTTTTATTTCGACGTCAAGACCGAAGCCGAACTGCGAGATCGGTACAAAAACGAGGCCGGCGCAGCGTCGGTACCCAAAACAATCCATTTCGTAGAAAAAGATGGCGATCTCGGAATCATCGACCGGACATTTGATGTTATTTTTTCGGCGCACGTTATCGAACACACTCCCGATCTCATCGCGCACCTAAGGCAGATCAGCGACCTCCTCAACGACGGCGGTCACTATTTCCTGGTCGTTCCGAACCGGAAATACACATTCGACTATTTCAAAGCGAACACATCGCTGGAAGAGGTCGTGGCAACGCACATTGATCCACACGGGGTTGACGGACATTTCTTGAAAATTTTTCTGATGGAAGAATTCAGAAGGACGCACAATACCGCGCAGCTGCATTGGGACGAGGCCCATGGCTCAGCGAGCGGGATCAAGGATGACTTGGGCAACATCCTCAAACGGCTGCAAAGCGCGATCGATCGCCCGGTCGCCCGAAGCGGCTATCATCGTTGGTTCTTCGACGAAGACTCGTTCGTCCAGATAATCGAAGGCGTTTACGCCTTGGGCCTAAGCCCGCTGCGATTGCATGAATGTTACAATACGATGCGCAACAGTCTCTCGTTCAACGCCATACTCTCCAAATGAATGCGATTTCGCGTAGAGCCCTAAAAGTGAGACATTCGCGCGCGTTCGATTTTTCGGACAGCGGCTCTAGGGCATCGCCACTGTCCGCTTCTCAGCTCGCCCGTACATCAGATAGTGCACCAGGGGATTGATACCGGCTGCCTCG
Organism: uncultured Hyphomicrobium sp.; assembly: GCA_902825785.1. Taxonomy (GTDB): domain Bacteria; phylum Pseudomonadota; class Alphaproteobacteria; order Rhizobiales; family Hyphomicrobiaceae; genus Hyphomicrobium_B. The sequence continues at coordinate 3,725 of CADECN010000032.1, forward strand.
ACGTCGGCGTGCGTTCGCAGATAGGCTTTGCTGTCGAAAGCTTCGGACGGATTGCGGCCTTCCTGACCACCAAAAAGCAGAAAATGGTCGAGCGGGTCGGCGCCATCGGCTGCAACATCAGGATTTTGCGCCAGGTACCAGGGCCCATCGAACAGGCCGGAAGCCTGGACAAGCTTGCGCTGAAGCTTGAGTTGACGGCGCACGCTGCCGATGGGCTTGAGGGCCTGTACCAACCTGGACGTCGCTTTCCACGCGATGCTGTCCTGGATAGCGGCCAGTTGCGCTCCAAGGCCCTTCACGCTGGCGTCGGCTAAATCGACCTCCTCTTCCTTCGCCTTGAGAAGGCCGCTCAACGTCGCGAGTTCACCGAAGCGTTCCGCGACGTTTGCCTCCAGCCCCGCGATTTCGCCGGCTTGGCGTGTCGCCCGTGCCTCAAGCTCCGCGACGCGTGCGGAAGCGGACGTGGCCGCGCCACCACGGCGGTCCGCCTCTTCTTCCTTGGTGCGGAGCAGCGCGCTCAAGGTTGCCAGCTCATTGAAGCGCTCCGCGACGCGCGCCTCGAGGCGCGCAATCTCGTCGGCCTGACGCTCGGCGTGCGTTTCCAGTTCGGCGACGCGCGACAACGCATGCGACGTGGCGCTGCTGAGCTGTTCGGCTTCTGTGGATTTAGCCTCAAGTAGGCGGTTGAGATCGCCCAAGCTTGCTTCGAGACGTGCAATTTCGGCAACCTGCTCTTCGGCGCGCGCTTCCAGCGCGGCGGCCTGCGACAACGCCTTCGCACTCGCGCTGCCGTGCCGTTCGGCTTCCGCCGATTTGGCCAGAACGAGCTCGTTCAACTCCGAGACGTTTTCTGTCAGCTGTACAATCTCTGTCTTACTTCGTTCGGCCCGCGCCTCCGCCTCAGCGGCCCGGGAGTAAGCGGCGGACAGGGCTGTTTCCTGCTGCTCCGCTCGGCTCGAGATTTCGCCCCAAAGACGGTTCAACGCCGTCAGCTCACTGAAACGCTCCGCTAGGCTTGTTTCCAGGCGAGCCGTTTCCGCCCCGTAGCGTTCTCTCTCCTGCCGCAGTTGCGCCGAGAAATGGGCAATCTCTTTCTCTCGCGCGGACAAGCGCTCTTTCGCCTCGGCAGCCGCCTCGTGAGCGGACTTGCGCATGGCCACCAATTCGTCCTTGAGGCCACGTTCGAGCGCGAGGCCACTCCCCTCGGAAACGACCAACGACGCGAGCGCCGGCGCGTTGGAAAGCCACTTGGCGGGACTGACGACCGTGGCCTCGTGGCCCGCAAGAACACGACGATAGGGAGCTTGCTTGGTGACCGGCAGCTTCTCGATCACGGCCACAGAGTCGTAGAAGGTGACGCGCGCGATCTCGTTTGGAGCGGAGCGGATGTCGGCAAGGTTTTCGGCACATAACCGGCCGTCGAAATGGTCGATGTTCAACCAGTCGACAATATTCTTTAGCCACTCGATCGCCGAACCGGGGTGGCGATATCCCCCTTTAAACGAGGCGAAATAGCAAGCATGCAAATCTTCAATGATAAATTTGCCACCCGGACGCAACCTCGGAAACAAGGCCTTGAAAGTTGCAATGATATGTCCGGATACGTGCGATCCGTCATCAATGATTACATCGAATATTCGCGCGCCCAACGCCGTGTCGAGGCTTTCGCGATTGCTTGCATCGCAGATAATGATTTCAATATCGGATTGCAGGGGGATATTTGCGCAGCGCTCATCGATATCGATCCCGGTGACGCGCGAGCCCTCCGGCAGATATTTCCTCCAGATCTCGAGAGAGCCGCCGTTCTGGATGCCAATTTCCAACAGCGCGATGGCGCGATCGCGCGCAATCAACGACGCAAGTTCGAACTCGTAGATTCCGAGGTATTGCTCCCACTTGTCTGAAACCTGCCCTTGATGTTCGAAGAATACTTCAGCAAGTTTTTTATCGGGCATACGACTAACCGTTATCGACATTGAGTGTTCAGCGGATCGTCTTCCACGATGCACGCTGCGCGCACACGCGTTCGGAGCGTATCTTACCGGCCGCGCGCGCCACCGTCCAAAAACGCAGGTACCAGAGCAACCGGGAGAGAGTGTGTCATCTCATCTCATTTGCTCGGCGAGACCCGGAGATTGGAGAAAATCTGACGGCGCGCGCGCATTAACCTTACTTCGCCAATTCTTCGCACAGCGAATTGGGGCGCATTGCTCTCGTTGCCTGACGGACAAAGACCAAGCCCGGCGCCGTTTCCGGTACCGGGCTCGATTTGCGTTTCGAAGTTCGTGAGATCAGCGAATGGGGGCAGGTCAGCCGTAGCGGTAGGGCGGACCAGCCTTTTTCATGATGCCCTTATACTTCTTGATGATCTCGACGACCTTGGCGTTGCGCGGCGTCTGCTTTGCGACGTCGTCCCAGAATTTGGCCGCCTCGTCTTCGATCGTCTTCCATTCCGCTTCCGGAATGGTCGTCAGTTCGAGTTTGCCACCGGACGTGCGGTAGTGCGCCTCGCCCCACCAGTACCAGTGCTGGCGATAGTAGTGCGACGCGTCGATGGCGAGCATGAAGAGCTGCTTCAAGTGATCGGGCACGGCCTTCCACTTCTCGGTGTTGACGAAGTAGGAACCGGCCCAGGCGCCCGATATGTTGTTGGTCAGGTAGTACTTGGTCACGTCGGCCCAACCGACCGTGTAGCACTCGGTGATGCCGCACCAGCAGATGCCGTCGAGTTCGCCGGTCTGGATCGCCGGCTGGACGTCTTCGTAGGGCAAGGAGACCGGCACGACGCCGAACTTGCTCATGAACTGGCCGCCGGTCGGGAACATGTAGACGCGCAGGCCCTTCAAGTCAGCGAGCGACTTGATCGGCTTGGTGGTGGCGAAGTTGCAAGGGTCCCACGAGCCGGTGCTGAGCCAGGTGACGTCCTTGACCTCGGCGTAGGCCTCCTCCCAGATCTCCTTCAGTCCGTACCAGTGCCAGAGCGTCGGCACGTCGAGCGAGTAGCGGGATGCAAATGGGAAGTAGGCGCCGAACACCTTGACGTCGACGGGGGCCGCCGCCGAGTCGTCATCGCTCTGCGCGGCATCGATGGTGCCGGCCTGCACGGCGCGGAACAACTCACCCTGGGGCACGAGCTGGTCGGCCGTATAGAGTTCGACCACCATCTCGCCGTTGGCGGCCTTGTTGAACCAGTCGATGGAATTCTTGATGACGTGCTCGGCGAGAGCGGGGCCGGCATAGGTTTGGAGCCGCCATTTGATCGGTGCGTTCTGGGCCTTGATGTACGGCGCGCCAATTGTGGTCGCCGCCGCCGCACCCGCTGTGGTGAGGGCCGCTTTCTGCAAGAAGTCGCGCTTACTGACTTTGGTCTCGTTGCTCATCCTCGTCACTCCTTTGCTGAAGTCCGGAGAACATCACCGGCGATTGCTTCGCCGTGCGTGCCGATCCGTTTACGATCTCCCTTGCATGCGATCCGACCGTTTCTGGTGTCTTGCTCCTCCTTCTTATCCGGCTGTTTTGACACTCATTTGCCAGCATAAAGCTCAGGCAGCCACAGCGTGATCTGCGGGAAGGCCATCAGAATGATCAGCGACAGCACCATCAATAGGAAGAACGGCGTGATGGAGCGGTAGATGTCGACCAGTGTGATTTCGGGCGGCGCCATCGCGCGCATCAGGAACAGGTTGTAGCCGAACGGCGGTGTGATGTAGGCGATCTGGCAGGTCACCGTGTAGAGCACGCCGAACCAGATCGGATTGAAACCCATCTTGATGACGAGCGGAATATAGAGCGGCGCCACGATCACAAGCATCGCGGTGTCGTCGAGAAACATGCCCATGATGATGAACGAAAACAGCATCAGGATCAGGATCGTCCACGGTGTGAAGTCCCACGTTTTCAGCAGCAGGGTTTCGATCGCTTTCACCGCGCCAAGACCGTCGTAGACGGAGCTGAAGCAGAGCGCGGCCAGGATGATCCACATGAACATGCAGCTCACCGACAGCGTGTTGCGCAAGGAATCCTCGATGACCTGCCAGGTCAGCTTGCGCTCGATCGCGGCCGCTATCACTGTCAGCAGCGCGCCGACGGCCGAGCTTTCGACAAGGCTCGTGACGCCGGTCAGGAACATGCTCATCATGATGGCGAAGATGGCGAGCGGCATGAGACCCTCGCGTAACAAAGAAATCCGTTCGCCCCACGTGATGCGCGCGCGCTCCTCAGGCGGCAGGGCCGGGCCGAGCGCCGGGTTCAGGCGACAACGGATGTAGACGTAGATGGCAAAGATGGTTGCCATCATCAGTCCGGGCAGAATGCCCGCGAGCCAGAGCTGCAATACGGGCTGGCGCGCGATCATGGCGTACAGGACAAGGACGACGCTCGGCGGAATGAGAATTCCAAGCGAGCTGCCGGCCTGCACGACGCCCGTGATCATCACCTTGTCGTAGCCGCGCTTCAAAAGCTCCGGCAGCGCGATGGTGGCACCGATCGCCATGCCCGCAACCGACAGGCCGTTCATGCACGAGATCAGAACCATCAGGCCGACCGTGCCGAGTGCCAAGCCGCCGTTGATGCCGCCAAACCAGACGTGGAACATCCGGTAGAGGTTGCTGGCACTGCCCGACTCCGACATCACGTAGCCCATGAAGACGAAGAACGGGACCGTGATGAGCGGGTACCAGTTCAGCACCTGGAAGGCGGCGTTGAACGGCATCTCGAACGAGCCCTCGCCCCACAACCAGAGCGCCGCCGCGGTACCGACGAAGCCGATGACGCCATAGACGCGCTGCCCTGTCAGCAGCAGCATCATCATGGTGGAGAACATAAAGAAGGTGATGAATTCGGAACTCATGCGATGGGCTTCCCTCGCGCCGCCGCCAAATCCTTGAAGAAGGTCGCGATCGTCTGGAGCAGCATCAGAAAGATGCCGATCGTCATGACCACTTTGATCGGCCACAGGAGCGGCGCCCAGGACGAGTAGTTCTGCTGCTTGTAGGCGATGGCATAGTTGGTCGAAGAAATGCCGCCAGCCAAAAGCACGACGAGATAGAAGATCACGAAGATGATCGTGAATGCGTCGAGGATGGCCTGACTTTTTGGCGACAGGCGCGTGTAGAACAGGTCCATGCGGACATGGCCGTTCAGCTGCATCGAATAGGCGCCGCCGAGCAGGTAGTATGCCGACAGCAGGAACTGCGACATCTCAATCGCCCAGTTCACCGGAATTCCGGCGACGACGCGCGACAGCGTCGCATAGAGCAGCACGGCCGCCAGCGCGAGGAACAGGTACATCGCGAAGCGGCCGACATAATAATTCAATGCGTCGACATATTTGACGAAAGCTACGATCGGTCCGGGCATGCAGCTAGCTCCCTTGTGCTGCACGTCGGCGTCGCGCCGCATGCGAAATTCGATCAGCCTGCCGCATCGGCCACGAACTCCTTTTTCGATTGTCGGTCAGGCTCGGCGCAGTGCCCCAGCGCCGCGAGAACGGTCGTCGTATTGAACGTTGTAAGCTGCGAAAATCGTTTCGTCGATTCTGCCGCATGAGGCGCCATCGCGATCAATGGCTGAGCAGAACGGAGACGTCGAAAAATCTGCTCTCAAATACAATCTGCGGACGAGCCGCGTGAGACGCAAGCGCCTGGCGCGCACCTTGCGCAGACCCATCGTATCGACGAGCAATTAGCGGCCTTCATCGCCAATCGGATGCGGCGCGCGACATCAGGAAATTCGCGACACGGCAGAGATGCGATTGCCAAGCGCCGGATTTTTTGCGGACAAGTTGGGTCTATGCGGCGACGGCGGCCTCGGCTCTGATGAGCCTGTCCACGGTGAGCATACTGATCATGCGATCGCTGGCCGTGATAAAGCCGACGACGAGAGGGTCCGGTTCTCCGGTCGTCAGCTCGGGAGCCTTTTGAATTTCTCCGCGATCGACGCTGAATATGTCGGATACCGATTCAACCAGTAGACCGACGACCTTGGCGCCAATTTCCACAACCATGATGGCGTGACGAGAGGTCGGCTTGGCCGACGGGTAGCCGAGCCGAGACGCAAGGTCGACGATCGGCAGCACGGTGCCGCGCAGATTTATGACACCCAGTATCTCAGGCGGCGCGTGCGGCAAGGTCGTTGCCGGGGCCCAGCTGCGAACTTCGCGGACCTTCACCACTTCGACGCAGAACTCCTGTCCGCATACGTGAAAGGCGACCAGTTCGAGGCGAGATGCCGAATCCGTATTCAGTACGTCCATTTTGCTTTGTCCCACTGGAACTCAAGGCTCAGAATTCCGTCCAACCATCGTCCGTGCCGGTGGCGAGCGCTCGAGCCGGCTCCTGCCTCACAGGCTTTGCTCTGGCTGCGGCGCGGGTCTTGATATCGATTGCGCCCCGCGGGGCGGCGAGCGGTCTCGCTGTCGATTTGGAGGGCGCGTTCGCGCCCCGCGCCGTGAACGCGTGCGGCATACCGAGATCGAACTTGGTTATCAGGTCTCCAAGCGCGTCGGCCTCGCGCGAGAGCGAATGAACGGCGGCGGTGCTTTCCTCCACCATCGCGGCATTCTGCTGGGTGACCTGATCCATTTCGGAGATTGCCGTGTTGATCTGGTGAAGTCCTTCGGCCTGCTGCTCGGCGCCGTGAGCGATATCGTTCACGAGGGTGGCGATCTCGGTCACGCGATTGACGATACGGCCCAGCGCCTGGCCGGTGTCACCGACGAGCTTTGCGCCGGCCTCGACCTGCTGAGAACTGGTGAGAATGAGAGACTTGATCTCCTTGGCCGCGTCGGCGGAACGCTGGGCCAGCGCGCGGACCTCGCTTGCGACAACCGCAAAGCCGCGACCTGCGTCGCCGGCTCGGGCCGCCTCGACTCCGGCGTTCAAGGCCAGAAGATTTGTCTGGAATGCGATTTCGTCGATCACGCCGATGATGTGCGCGACCTTGCGGGCGGAGTCCTCGATCTGCCCCATGGCCGAGACGGCGCGCTGCACGATCTCGCCACCCTCCTGCGCGTCGCTTTTCGCAGTGATGACGGCCTTGTTCGCCTCGCGCGCACCGGCAGCAGCCTTCTGCACCGTCGAGGTGATCTCGCCCAAAGCGGCCGCGGTCTGTTCGATCGCGGCTGCCTGTTGTTCGGTACGCCTGGACAGATCGTCGGACGCACGCGCCAGTTCGCCGGCACCGGACCTGACGGCGCCCGCATTCTCGGTAACGCCCCGCATCGTATCCTGGAGGCGGTCCACGGCGCTGCAGTAGTCGGCGCGCAGGCGCTCATATTCGGGTGCGAAGGGCTCGTCCAAGCGGAACGTCAGGTTGCCTTCGGAAAGCTGTCGCAGGGCATTGCCGAGCGATTCAACGAGGTGTCCCTGCTTTTCGGCGATGCGGTGCGCGCCGCGCTCTTCCGCCGATTTGCGTTCCTCTTCGACCGCGGTCACGTCGGTTGCGAATTTCACGACCTTGAAGGGCTTGCCGCGACCGTCGAACAGCGGGTTGTAGGACGCCTGGATCCAGATCTCTTTGCCGCTCTTGGAAATGCGGCGGAACTTGTCGGCGACGAACTCGCCCTTGTTCAACTTCTCCCAGAGGAGCCGGTATTCCGTGCTGTTGGCATAGTCGCGATCGACGAACATGCTGTGATGCTTGCCGATGACTTCATTCTCAGCGTAGCCGGTGGCCGCGAGAAAATTGCCGTTCGCAGCGAGAATGGTGCCATCGAGCTTGAACTCGATCACAGCCTGGGATCGGCCGATGGAGGCAACCTTCGACTCGAGCTCGCGCGTCTTGGCTTCCATGGCGGTGATGTCGGAGGCGAACTTGATGACGCCGACCGGCTTGCCGTGCACGTCGAGCAAAGGGTTGTATGTCGCCTGAATCCAAATATCCTGACCGTTCTTGGCGATGCGCCGAAACTTGTCGGAGACGAATTCTCCGCGACGCAGCTTTTCCCAGAACAGCCGGTATTCGGCGCTCGCTGCGTAGTCATTGTCGACGAAAATGCTGTGGTGCTTGCCGACGATCTCGTGCGACGCATAGCCGACGACACCGAGGAAATTCTCGTTTGCCTTGACGATGTTGCCGCTCAGGTCAAATTCGATGACGGCCTGCGATCGATTGATCGCCGAGACCTGCGCTTCAAGGGTCACCGCGTCCTGCTGCGTCCTGCCTTTGAAAAACATCGTGCCCCCTTGGACGTCGCACGGTTGCTGAGCGCATCGCGCGGCCGAATTCCAGAATTATTCCCGGACACTAGGAGGCCCTCGAATCTCTAACAGCACCTTAACCAAGGTGCATTTTGCACAATTTGGTTGTCTGAAACTTTAGTAGGGGCAAGGTCGCTTGCTGGATGCGACGCGTGTCCAAAAACCGGCGTCGAACCCGGACGCGTTAGCCGAAGATTTCGTTCACGAACGGCGTCACGAATTGCAATCGTCGGGTGGCGTGCCGCCTGCGAACCGGTCGGACATCCATGCCACGGCCGCCTGAGCGCTATCGCGCGCTGCGAGGCCGTGCCCGACACCGGGCAGCGTGACGTACTCCACCTTGCTGCCGGCATTGCAGAGCTTGCCCTTATAGGAAGCCGTCACGTACGGCGTGATGGTATCGTCAGCCGTTCCCTGCGCCAAAAAAATCGGGATTTCGGGCGGCAGCACCCCAACCGTGTTTTCTTGCAGCAGCGTGCTCCAAGGCTGGATGGTGAGCAGATTGTCGACGGCCAGGAACTGCTTCTGCAGCGCCTTTCCAACTTCCTCCCGCGGATAAACGTCGATCGGCGATTCCAAGCAGTCGGACGCCAAGCGGTCCACCTCGGCCATCGCGCCGGGCTCGACGATGCCATCGAGCGACAAGCCGAACACGCGGGACCACGACCACAGCGTCATGGCCAGCAGGTTCTTGCCGCCGGGCGTCGGAAGGTCGTTGGCGATGAGCGTGCCGAGTTCCGTCGCCGGAGCCGCCGCTGCGATGCCGGAGATCGACAGTTCCGGTGCATACGCCTTGGCGAGAAGGCCGCCGTACAGCACCGCTTGGCCGCCCTGCGAGTGTCCCCATAGCACCGTCTTGTTGCTCGCCTCAGCGCCGTCCATGTTGCGTACCGCTCGCACGGCATCGAGCACGGCGCGTCCCTCGCTCGCGCCGACCAGATACGGATGCGGCCCCGGCGTGCCGAGGCCCGGATAATCCGTGGCAGCTATGATGTAGCCACGCTCGAGAATATCTTTCGCGCCTTGGATCTGCAGAAAGATGAAGTGCGCCAGTGACGGTGCGCAGCGCGGAATAATTCCGGATGTCGGATGGGCCCAGGCAACGACGGGACGTCCGCCTGTTGGCGCTTCTCCTGCCGGAACGATGACCACACCGGAAACGGCGATGGGCTCTCCTTTTAATCCGGTAGATCGGTAGAGCACGCGATAGGCCGATGCTCCGGCGGGCGCGCCCGACATCGCCTCGCGCCGAATAAGACTTCCCGGCTGCCCGGCAAGCTCGACGGGAGATGCCTGATAGAATGCGCCCTGCGCAAGCGCGGAGTGATGTCCGGCAAGCGCCATCGCAATGGCTGCGGCAATCGCGGCTGCGCACCCCATTCCCCTCGACATGCCGCAACTCCCAGATCGGTAAAATACTCTCGTCAGTATCGCGCCGAATTTGATCCGCCTCAATCGACCGGCGGCAATCAAAATCACTTCGAAAGGGGCAAGCGAACGCTCCAACGCCGATCGTCGCGGCGGCACAGCCAAGTTGTTCGACGTCAGGTTCGCTCCTGCCTCAACAGCTCCAATTCCTTTCGCACACCCATGGTCTCTTCAAGGATGGCGAGCAGCACGGTAATGACGGCATCCTGGGTATGAAGGACGACGTCCTGCGGATTGTATCCCGCGCGTGTCATCGTTGAATTCACTTCTTTCAGGACGGCGGAATAGTCAGCCATTTGACGGGTTCCTTGAGGTTCGGCTTCGGTCAGATGCGCATTGTTATACCGTCGCGGGCCGTTCCACGATCCAGCGGTACAGGTGGCAAATGCGGCACGCTTTCCATGTCCTTTCGGAATAGCCCGGTTTCCGCAGCCCGATTCCGTTGTCGAGGGCCACGCGCTCAACTAGCTTCAAGAACGGGACAGATCATTTTTTGGAGGGGCAGATGCGCACCTTGAAACTCGGCTTAGCCGCCACGGCGGTGATCTGCGCACTTTCGGCGTCGGCTCGGGCTGACTGCGTCAAAGTCCAAGCGGTTGGCGAAGCTGTCACCCACGGTATCGCTGAGCTCTTTGCGACGCACGGTCTTGCCAACATCATCTATGGGCAGGGCCGCGTGGGCAAAGGTCCTGTCACCACCAAGTGCACCGACGGCGCAACGACAACGACGTGTCACTCCTCGCAGAATGCGTGCAAAGTGACGACACCCAAAACCTGCATAGGCGCGTGGTTGTGCTTCCCGGCATGACCACCCTGTCGCGCGGCGCTATCGAGGAATAGCGCGACCTCGGAAGAGGGCTTCGATCCGTTTCAGGGACGCTGCGTCGAGCGCCAAGGCAGCAGGCGTTCCTGCCGACTTCATCCAAATGGTGCGTGAAACGACGCTGGCTGCGGCCGTTATGGCAGGTGGCGGAGACGGAGGGATTCGAACCCTCGATACGCCTTTAAAGCGTATGACGATTTAGCAAACCGTTGCCTTCAGCCACTCGGCCACGTCTCCGCAATTCGTCAGCGAAGCCACCCCTATAGTCGGCGCTTCCTGCCATTGCAAGCCAAAGGGCCGAGCCTTCTGCGGTGTCCCCCGATGCCGTCGCCGCCATTGTTCTTGATGCACATTTTGGCCTAATGTCGCATCATGCTGAGGCGATATCCGAGCCTTCGACCGAAAAAAGCAAGCGCGGGCGTCAGAGCCCGGCTTGCTTGCGTGCTCATTTTGGCTGACGCCTGCGTCATGGGGCTCACGGCATCCGCCAACGCGTCTGAATTCTGCGTGACCTGCAGCAACCCTGATGCGTCCTACGCGTGCACCGTCGACAACGAGGTCGGCGCGGCGGGCGAGGCCGCTCTCAAGCTGTTCTGCATCACCGAAATCGCCAAAGCCGGCGGCCATGCCAGCTGCACGGTGAACAAGGCCAAGGTCGCGCCCTGCGAAGGGCAGAAGCATGCATTGAAGGTCCAGGGCGGGCTTGACCTGATACCCGGCGCGGCTCAGGCGCCCGCTGGTGGCGAAGGGCCTGCCGCGAATAGTGGCGCTCATCCGCCACCCACGGCCAGCCCCGCCGCTCATGCGCCGGCCGCAGACGGCAAAGGCCAAGCAGCCACCACGACGGTTCCCAAGACGTCGCCACCCGCCACCGTCGAGCAGGCGGTGAAGGACAGCGCGAAGGCAACGGAAGAAGGGTTTGAGAAATCCGGTGCGGCCGTGAGCGATGCGGCCAAGTCGGCGGGCAGCGCGATTGAGAAGGCCGGCAGCGCCGTCGGCGACGCGGCCAAGAAATCCTGGCACTGCCTCAAGTCGCTGTTCTCGGACTGCTAGCGGCCGGCGAACGTGCCGGGCACGACGAGTTGTCTAGTGAACCGTCAGCCACTCACGCGCCAGCTTCTGAGCACGCGCGATATCTTCCTTCGACATGTCGCGTGCAAGCTCGAGGCGGTAGCGCTTCGCATCCTCATTGCCCTTGATGGCCGCGAGGTTGAACCACTTGTGCGCTTCGACGAGGTCGACGCGACCGTCGCGGCCCGAGCAATAAATCAAGCCAAGCTCGAAAAGTGCATCGGGCTGTCCGCCCTGTGCCGCAAACTCAACGGTTTCGCGGGATGTGAATTCGATCCGCGCCATGGTCGTGAACTCCGTACCAACTCCAAACACATCACTTGCCGGTGATTAAGGCCGGTGATGAAGGGTAGTCACGTGTTCGTCGGCTCCTTCATCCTCGGACCGAACGCGAAGATGTCACCGGTCATCTGAGAACTGGTAAACGCCGATGATGTCACTTTGAAAGCTTTGCGCAAGAGGTGTTGAGACGCGCGAAGGAATTGCTCAACAGCGAGACGCTTTTTCCATCGTGCGCCGCATCGCAACTTGGCGTTAAGCGCTTTGGAAACCCAAAGCTAACCATGTTTGCAGACACGCGCCGACACCGTTCAGCCTGGGTTCATGCGGCCGCCGGTAACGTTACTTTCAAGCTCGGCCGGCGCGGTATTTTTCACGTGAGCGAGGCGCGCCGGTCGGGCTCAATTGTATGCGTTGGCATCGACAGGGCACACGATGATCCGGCTCGCCATACTTGCCGTTACCGCTGCGAGTTTGGCGGGCTGCGCACGGGAACCCACACAAGGAATGTCATACGTCGGCTTGAGCGACGTCGAAGCGGCCGAGGCGCCTGAATCCGACGCTGAACTCGCGGCCATGCCGTCCGCCGTCCGGCACATCCAGTCGAACAAGGTGTTAGGCGCGATGGCGTTTCAGAAGGTGACCGGCCAGACGGTCGACCCGAGCCGGTTGAGCGGCAAGTAAGGCCGCAACTCTGTCTTTACGGCTTTCGGAGCGCCAATCCGCGCTGCACTGCCGGACGCTCGGCAATCCGGGAAAGCCAGTCCCTCAGTTTCGGAAATTCCTCCAGCGCCGGTCCTTCCCATTGCCTGACCCACGGGAAGCAGGCGATGTCGGCGATCGAATACTCGGTCGCCAAAAACGGACGGTCCGCGAGGCGGCGCTCCATGACGCCGAACAGCCGCATCACCTCTTTTGTGTAGCGCTCAATCGCGTAGGGGACCTGCTCGGGCGCGTATTTGCGGAAATGGTTGGCCTGGCCCGCCATCGGTCCCAGCCCTCCCACCTGCCAGAACAGCCACTGGTCGATATCCGCCTTCTGGCGCTCGTTGGTGGAATAGAAGCCACCGTACTTGCGTCCCAGATATTGAAGAATGGCGCCCGACTCGAAGATCGACAGCGGTTTGCCGTCAGGTCCTTCCGGATCGATGATGGCCGGGATGCGGTTGTTGGGTGATATTTTCAGGAAGTCCGGATCGAACTGCTCGCCATTGTTGATGTCGACGTAGTTCACGCGATACGGGATGCCCAATTCCTCGAGCATGATCGAAATCTTGAACCCGTTTGGAGTCGACCAGAAGTAGAGGGCGATCGCCTCCTCGACGGGGTCGTCCGGCATCACTTCATCCTCAGGGAACCAATACGATTGATCCCGTTGTCTTTCGTGCTTGGAGATCTCGGTGGGCATCTGCAGCGCGGGCCAGCGGATAAACATGATTGACGGGAACTACAATCTTCCCGCTCGAGACCATCTCGAAAAGTTCCGCAGCATTGGCCTCAAGCGCGGAGCGTTCTGCGGTATAGGCAAAAAGGGACGGCCGCGTGGCAAAAAGTGAACCTTTCAGTGCCGTTAGCTCGAACGGGGGCACCGGGCCGGAGGCGTTGCCGAAAGATACCCAGAGCCCCTTGGGCTTGAGGCAGTCGAGCGAGGCCGGAAACGTGTCCTTTCCGATTGAATCGTAGACGACATCACAGCCTTTGCCGCCGGTGATCTCTCGCACGCGCGAAACAAAGTCGTCCCGGCTGGTGTTTATGACGTGGGTACAGCCGTTCATGCGGGCTGCCTCGGCCTTGGCGTCGGAACTCACCGTGCCGATCATGGTGGCGCCCCCACTGGAACACGATGAGGGCGAAAACGCCGGCGGCGGCGTGGAACAGCATCACGGTCGAGGACGTGACGGGGTAGGTCTCGCGCAACAGGTAGCGCACCGTCATGCCCTGCAGCATCATGGCGGCCGCGGTCTCGTAAGAGATCGAAGCGGGCAGGATGACGAGCCTGTCCGCCGGCGCGCGGCGCTCCTCGGCATAGCCGCCGGGCGTGCCGGCGTAGGCAACACGATCACCGATTTTCAACGTCGTCACCCCAGGTCCGACGGCAATGACGTCGCCCGCGCCTTCCATCCCCAGTACGGCCGGCAAGCTCGCCAGCTTGTAGAGGCCGCTACGCTGATAGATGTCGATGAAATTGATGCCGATGGCCTTTTGCCGGATGACGACTTCGCCTTCAGCGGGCGCTCCACACGCGATCGTCTCTTCGCGCAAGACCTCGGGCCCGCCGTATTCGTGCAAGCGTATGACGCGCGCCATGACTTCAATCTCCTGACAAAATGCTTCCTGTAGCCGGGTTGGGGTGTGGCCGCGAATCCCCTATGAAGATCGCGACTTCGCACCAGCGCCAAAGCGCTGCCACGAGCCCGCCATGCTGACTTTCTACGGCGATCGGCAAAACGATTGAAGGCGAATGCTACATGCCGCGAACCCCGCATACGGTCTGGCGTCACACGGCAGCAGCGCTGCTGTCCGGCGCTGGCCTGCTGCTTGCCGGTTGCGCGGGGAGCAATGACATCGGCCCGCAACCGGCCGGGCTCAGATGCGTCGACGATAGCAGCCATTGCATCAGCCAGCGTGAGAAGGTTTTCGATTCCTATATGGCTGACAAGTCGCGCTCTTGGGTGAAGCAGCCCGCGGGGCCCCATGCCTACGCCTCGGGCGTGCGCCTGTTCGCGTTGAACAAGCGACGCAAGGAGTTGAGCTGCGACGAACTTGCGCACGCCAAGCGCGAGGCGGACGCGGCGCCGATCGCGCTGCGCGGGTCAGGGGGCTCGGAACTGACGCCGGCACAAGTGTCTCGCGGCGTCATGCTGGCCAGCGAAGTTTCGCGCGATCTTGGGCGCGAAATGGCGCGGCGCTGCAAAAAAACTTGATCCTGCGCAATCCTTCCTTATCTGCGGGTCGGGGAATTCCTGTCATTTCGGACCCATTCTGGCCCACGTCGCGCCGGTCGCGCGCACAAAATCGAAAGAAAAAGCATGGATGTGCAGAGCATCGTCGACGCGATCGTGACGTTTACGCGTGAACACCAGGCCTGGGTCATGCCGATGGCGTTCATTGTCGCCTTCCTGGAGAGCTTCTGCTTCCTTTCAATTCTGTGGCCGGGCACGGCAATCCTTGTCGGCATCGCGTTGTTGCTTGCGAAGAGCGGCATCGCCGCCTCGATCATCTGGCCCGCGATCATCGCGGCCGGCTTCGGCGGGACTTTGGGCTATGCCGTCTCGTATTGGATCGGCGAGTACTACAAGGAAGAGATCAAGACTATTTGGCCCTTCAATCGCAACCCCGCGATGATCGAGACCGGCAAGGCGTTTTTCGACCGCTGGGGCGCAATAAGCGTCTTCTTCGGACATTTCTTCGGCCCTGTCCGCGCGGTCATTCCGGTTGTGGCCGGCATCTACCAGGTGCCGCAGTGGCAGTTCCAGCTCGCAAATATCACGTCGGCCTTCATCTGGGCTGCCGGCGTCATCATCCCCCCCTACTACGGCCTGCAATACCTTCTGGCGTGACCCGCTCTCAAACCATGTCCCCCGGTTGCGCGAACGCGCGCAACCCCGTACATGACGGCGCAAGAACGCATTTTCCTTGAGGGGATCCCGCCATGCCCAAAACGTCGCTTAAGAACATTCAGAAGCAGAAGAAGAAGGCCGGCCGCAAAATCGCGCGCCCGCCTGTCTCGCGCATCCAGGGCAACACGCCGGGCGTGCGCAAGCGGCTCAAGAAGGCCGCCGGTAAGGCCCGCGCGGCCAAGGCTGAGGGCTGAGCGCGCAAAAGCGCGCTTGCACATGTCTATTCGCACATATTCGTAAGTTGGCGGACGCGCGGCGCCGGCGCTAAATCTGCGCATGTTGTTCGCTGGCGAGATCGGATGGCCTCAAGTCGCGGCACTCGCGGTCCTCGCGCAGCGCGGACTTGAAGAGATCCATTCGGCGCGCAATACGCGTGCGCTTCTCGCGGCGGGTGGGCGCGAGATCGGGCGCGACTACTATCCCG
>CADECN010000033.1 GCA_902825785.1 uncultured Hyphomicrobium sp.
GCCTGCGCGATAAAGGCGTGTCGATCTACGCGCCGATCCTCTTCCGCATCTTCAAGGCCGAATCGGAGCTTGAAATCTGGAAGGAGAAGGGCGGCATCTTCGTGCACTTCGCCACCTATCCGATCTGCCACTGGTCCGGGTCACTCGGGCCCAAGATCGCCGAAGGTGACCGGCAGGCGCCAGAGGGTTTTTATACCGTCAACCGCATGCAGACGCGGCACGTCGGCCGCTGGCCGCGTTCCATCGACGTTGGATTTCCGAATATCTTCGATCATTCGCTGGCCCGCACCGGTTCCGATATCCTGATCCACGGCGGCTGCTCGTCGGTCGGCTGCTTTGCCATGACCAACCCGGTCATGGACGAAATCCATCAGCTTGCGACAGAGGCGGTCGAGGCCGGGCAGACCGAAATTCCCGTTCACATCTTTCCGTTTCGCATGACGGACGAAAACCTCGCGTCCTACGAGCGTTCGCCGTGGATGCCGTTCTGGAAGAACCTCAAGCAGGGCAACGACGCCTTCGAGCGCACGCGACGGCCGCCGGCGGTCAGCATCTGCGATGGCCGCTATCTCTTCCGCGACACCTACGCCGGCGAGCAGGCAGGACCGCTCAACGCCTGCGAGCCGACGCTCATGGCCATCCGCGAACAGGATCAATGGCTGGAAAACGTACCGCCGCCGACCGCCCTTGTGCCGCGCATCGGTGCGGTGCAGGCGCCGGTCCGCACGAGCCTCGACAACGAGCAGGAGCGGACGCCCGTCCGCTTCTCGTGGCCGCTGGTGCGTTAGGCCCAGCGCGCGGGCATAAAGCCGCCTTCACTTGTCGTGCGCGGTGCGCCATAGAGGCGCCTTGAGCAATCAACGCGCAGGAAGCCCAGATGGCAGAGCGGAAACCGACAGGCGGCATCGAGCGCTTCCTCGAAGAGATGCTGTTTCGCTCGCGCTGGCTGCTGGCGCCGTTCTATTTCGGGCTGGCGCTGTCGCTTGCGGTCCTTCTGATCAAATTCGGCGCCGAGCTTCTGCATCTCATCACCCATTCTTTCACCTCGACCGAGTCCGACGTGATCGTCGGCGTGCTGACGCTCGTCGATCTCGCGCTGACCGGCTCGCTACTCATCATCGTGATTTTTTCGGGCTACGAGAACTTCGTCTCCAAGCTTGATCATTCGAACCACGACGATCGACCCGAGTGGATGGGCACGATCGATTTTTCCGCGCTGAAGCTCAAGCTGCTGTCATCGGTCGTGGCGATCTCGGGCATCCAGCTGCTGCGCCAGTTCATGTCGATCTCGCCGCTGACGCCGGAGCGCGAGAAGGAAATCTTCTGGATGATCGTGATCCACATTGTGTTCGTGATCTCCAGCGTGCTGCTCGCGCTGTCGGACCGAATATCGGTGCACGCGAAAGGCGCGAAGAACGTCGAAGGCGAGCACTAGGCCGCGCCACGAGCGGCCTCATACCTCGGCCGTCGCTGCCGTTTCGGCAATAACTTGATCGACCACGGCGACATGAGCCTGATGTTCGCTCACACCGGCCGCTAGCGCCGCGTCGCGCGCCCGCAACTGACGCTCGGCGCTCGTTCCATGCGATACGATCTTTTGTAGATTGCTGATTTCGCGCTCGCACCCAAGCGCTGCGACATCTTCGGTGATCAGTTCGCAAAGCTGGTCGACAAGTTCGGTGAAGGGCACCAGCGATCCGATGCTCAAATCGAGCAGCTCGCCCGACACGCCGTAGCGCTGCGCACGCCAGCGGTTCTCCTCAATCAACGAGATCGGATAGGTGCGCCATTTGAGGTTGCTCTTCTTGTGACGCCAGAGCATGCGCAGGATGCACAGATAAGTCGCGGCGATCGTCATGGCGTCCTCGATGCGTGGGCAGACGTCGCAAATACGCAGTTCGAGGGTCGGAAAACGCGCAGAGGGGCGCAGATCCCACCAGATCTTGCTGCCGTCCTCGATAATGTCGGCGTCAATCAGAACGCCGAGCGTGCGCTGATATTCCGTCCAGCTTGCGAACAGGCCAGGCACGCCGGAACGCGGCAATCGGCGCAAGACCGTGGCGCGGTACGATTTGAGCCCGGTATCAATGCCGCGCCAGAACGGCGAGGATGTCGAAAGCGTCAAGAGATGCGGCAGGAAATAGCGAACCTGATTCATCAGGTCGATGCGCAGGTCGTCATCCTCGATCGCGGCATGAACGTGCATGCCGCACGCGGATAGTCCGCGAATGGCGCCTGCAAGCTCGCGGTCAAGTTCCCGGTAACGCTCTTTGTCGGTGGTCTCGGTGTGCGTCGGCTGGCCGAAGGGGTGTGTGCCACAGGCAAGCGGCGCCAAGCCATACGCGGCGGCCGCATCGGCGACGCTTCTGCGCAAGCTTGTGAGTTCGCGTCGTGCGTCCTTAAAGCTGCAGAGCGGCGTGCTGGCGATCTCGACCTGCGAGCGCAGGAACTCCGGGCTCACCTGCTGGCCGATCGTGGATTCGAGCGCCGCCATAAGGGCTTTCGGAGCGACCGCGAGGTCGCGCGTCTCCTTATCGACGAGGTGGAATTCCTCCTCGATGCCGAACGTAAACGAGGGTTCTCTGGCGAGCATGTGCATCCATCAGGCTAAGTGGAAGCGCCATGGCAAAGACAAATCGGCGGCAAGAGGAACATGGCACCGAGCAAGTCAGTCGGTTCTTTCGCCGTCCCAGTAGCGCCGCACGGCCGCCATGTCGTGGAACGTGCCACGTGAGCCTAACGCACGCACCTCCATTTTGTTCGATTCCGGCAAGATGCAAACGTCGTTGGGGTTTCGTTCGCCGATCATCAGATAGCAGCAGGGGCCGGTGCCGCTGTTCATGAAGGAATGAGCTACCTTGCGGCCAGCGGGAAAGCAGACGTAGTCGCCCGCCGTCATCTCGATGCGCTCGTCTCCCAACAGCAGCGTCACCTGTCCTTCCAGGATGATCGCGTGTTCCTCTTCCAGCATGTGATAATGCATCGGCGCGAGACGCTTGCCGGGAGCGGGTGCTTCCAGCAGAACGCCGATGTGATAGTCCCAGCCGACAGCCGCGAACGTCAGGTGCTTGGAATGTCCGCCAAACACCGAACCTTCGCCGGGGCCTTCCTCGTCCCAACCGATGGCGTCCGATGAGACCGGCGGCTTGCCGTCAGTCGCGGTTTCGATTCGCACCGGCTGTGACGGCGGCTCCACGCCCTCCGGCAACCCGGTCGCCTCGCCCGACCAGTAGCCGCGAAGGGCCGCAAGATCGAAGAGCGCGCGGCGGGCGAGCGCGCGCACCAGAACCTTGCGGCTATCGGTATAGACGACGACTTCGTTTCGATTGTTTTCGCCGATGATGACGTAACGGCAGACCACGTCGCCCGCGTTGATGAGGCAGTGCCCCGCCTTCTGGCCGGCGGGCCAGCAGACGTAATCGCCCGCCTTCATGTCGTAAGTCTTGTCGCCCAGGCGGAGCGTCAAAGCGCCTTCCAGGATGAAGACGTGTTCTTCCTCGAAGACGTGGTAGTGCGCGGGCGAACTTTGTTTGCCCGGCGCCAGTTCCTCGATCGCAACGCCGACGCGATAGCTGTCGCCGAGGTGGGCTTCGCTCAAGTGCCCGTAGCGCACGCCGATGCGGGGCACCTCGGACCAGTCGGTCCATGCGACAGCCTCGGACGATATCGGCTTCGGCCCGCTGTTCTCGTTCGACATTGTTCGCCCCAGTCGTCACGCCATCAGGCAATGTTCCGGCAAATCGCGGGCGAGATATGGCACGGCGGCGAAACCGGAGCCGGTTCGCCGCCGAAGAGCTGACATCACTGAAACGGGAAAGCGCCCGGTCAATCCATCTTGCCGTGGCAATGCTTGTACTTCTTGCCCGAGCCGCATGGGCAGGGCGCATTGCGCGAGACGCGGCCCCACGTTGCCGGGTCCTTGGCATCGAAAGCGCCTTCGCTCTTGCGGTTCTGAAGGGGCGCACGCTTCTCGGGTGCAGGTGGCGCGGCACGGCGCGCGCGGGCGCCCGAAATCGCTGCGTCCGCCATCGCCAATTCGGGATCGTGCTCGAATTCGTCGAACCCGGTCGTGGCGTCGATGTGGTGAGCTTCCATCTCCGGCAATTCGGATTCCTGCAGCTCCGGCTGGTCGGGCGCCAGTTCGACGTGCATCAACTGACCGGTCACGTTCTC
Source organism: uncultured Hyphomicrobium sp. (assembly GCA_902825785.1). Lineage (GTDB taxonomy): Bacteria > Pseudomonadota > Alphaproteobacteria > Rhizobiales > Hyphomicrobiaceae > Hyphomicrobium_B. Next base: position 4,174 of record CADECN010000033.1, read on the forward strand.
GCGCAGCCGACCCAGCATGTTCTCGAACAGTACGAAGGCTTCGCTCTTGTATTCGTTGAGCGGGTCGCGCTGGCCGTAGGCGCGGAATCCGATGACCTGGCGCAAGTGCTCGAGCGTGACCAGATGCTCGCGCCAGAGGTGATCGAGCGTCTGCAGCAGAACCATCTTCTCGATCTGGCGATAGAGTTCGGGGCCAAGTTCCTCGCGCTTCTGGGCGACGCGCGCATCGACCGCGTTGGTGATGCGCTCCTTCAACTCGACATCTGCGATGCCTTCCTCATTCGCCCACTCCTCGATCGGCAGATCGAGGGCAAAAACGTCGGCTACTTCCTTTTTCAACCCGGCCGTATCCCACTGCTCGGCGTAGGCGGCCGGCGGAATGAAGCGCGTCACGATGGCGTCGATCAGCTCGTTGCGCATGTCGGCAACGGTTTCCGACAGATCGTCCTGGCCCATGATGTCGAGACGCTGGTCAAAGATGACCTTGCGCTGGTCATTCATCACGTCGTCGTATTTCAGAATCTGCTTGCGGATGTCGAAGTTGCGCTGCTCGACCTTCTTTTGCGCGGTTTCGAGCGACTTGTTCATCCAGGGATGCGTAATCGCCTCGCCTTCCTTCAGGCCGAGCGTCTGCAGCACCTTGTCCATGCGCTCCGAGCCGAAGATGCGCATCAGATCGTCGTCGAGGGCGAGATAGAACTTGGAACGCCCCGGGTCGCCTTGGCGGCCGGAGCGGCCGCGCAGCTGATTGTCGATGCGGCGGCTTTCGTGACGCTCGGTGGCGAGCACGTAGAGGCCGCCTGCTTCGAGCGCCTTGCTCTTGCGATCGGCTACATCGGCCTGCAGTATTTCACGTTGCTTGCGGGTGGCCGCATCGTCGGGCGCGTTGCCCTTCGCCGTCTCCTCGGCGATCCAGTCCTTGAGCTGGAAGTCGACGTTGCCGCCGAGCTGAATGTCGGTACCGCGGCCGGCCATGTTGGTTGCGATCGTGACAGCGCCCGGCACACCGGCCTGCGCAACGATGCTGGCTTCCTGCTCGTGGTAGCGGGCATTCAAGACCTTATGGGGTACGGGATCGACCTTGCCCTTGGCGTTTTCGGCGAGGCGCTTCAGGTTTTCGCCCGCCTCGGTCAGATACTTGCGCAGGTCCTCGTCCTTGCCGGGCTTCAGCGCCGAAGCCTGGTCAAGCAGCGTATTGCCGAGCGTGCGGATATAGGCCTTGTCCTTCAAAAGCTCGGACAGCTGCTCTGACTTTTCGATCGACGTCGTGCCGACGAGAATCGGCTGGCCACGGCCGCTGGCTTCCGCGATCGACTGGACGATGGCGGCGAGCTTTTCCTTCTGCGTGCGGTAGATCTCGTCGTCCTCGTCGTGGCGGCGAACGCCGAGGTTGGTCGGGATCTCGATGACCTCCAAACCATAGATGTCCATGAACTCGCTCGCCTCGGTGAGCGCCGTACCGGTCATGCCGGCGAGCTTGTTGTAAAGGCGGAAATAGTTCTGGAACGTAATGGACGCGAGCGTCTGGTTCTCGGGCTGGATATCGACGTGCTCTTTAGCTTCCAGCGCCTGATGCAAGCCTTCCGAATAGCGCCGGCCCGGCATCATGCGGCCGGTGAACTCGTCGATGATGACGACCTGGCCGCCCTTGATGATGTAATCCTTGTCGCGCTGGAACAGCTTGTGCGCCTTGAGCGCCTGATTGACATGATGGACGAGCGAGACGTTGTCGATGTCGTAAAGCGAGCCCTTCATCACGCCGGCGGCGGCCAGCGCCTTCTCCATCTTCTCGTTACCAGCTTCGCTCAGGGCAACCTGGCGCTGCTTCTCGTCGAGTTCGAAATCCTCGGCGACAATGATCTTCATCAGCTCGTCGACGGTCTGATAAAGGTCGGCACGGTCTTCGAGCGGGCCCGAGATGATGAGCGGCGTGCGCGCTTCGTCGATCAGGATCGAGTCGACCTCGTCGACGATGGCGTAGGCATGGCCACGCTGAACCATGTCACCCATGCGCATCTTCATGTTGTCGCGCAGATAGTCGAAGCCAAGTTCGTTGTTGGTGCCGTAGGTCACGTCGCAGCCATAAGCGGCCTTGCGTTGTTCGTCGGACATGTCGTGTACGATGACGCCGACGGTGAGGCCGAGGAAGCGATAGATCTGGCCCATCCACTCGCTATCGCGCTTGGCGAGGTAGTCGTTGACGGTCACGACGTGCACGCCCCTGCCGGCGAGCGCGTTGAGATAGACGGGAAGCGTCGCGACGAGCGTCTTGCCCTCGCCCGTCTTCATCTCGGCGATGTCGCCCTGGTGGAGCACCATGCCGCCGATCATCTGGACGTCGAAGTGGCGCTGACCGAGCGTGCGCTTGGCCGCCTCACGGACGGTGGCGAAGGCCGGCACCAGCAGGTCATCAACCGAAGCGCCATCTTTGATCTGCTGGCGGAACTGCTCGGTCCGTTCCCTCAGCTCCTCATCGGACAGCTTCTCGACTTCGCTTTCGAGCGCGTTGATGGCGGCGACATTCGGTCGGAAGTTCCGAACCCTGCGCTCGTTAGAGGAACCGAAAATCTTGGAAGCAAGTCCGCCGAACGAGAGCATATTTAAATGTGTCCTGAAGCGATCGCGCGCGGCCGTGAGCCGACGCGGTCAGTTGAATGCAACGCGCGCCGCCAGCGCAGCTCCGCGCGAGAAATGGATTCCGTCAACCAGCGCAGGTCCTTGCGGGCCGCGCAGGGGCCTGCAAACGCCACACCCAGACCGTCGTCAGGTGCGGCGAGACATAAGAACTCCCCCCCTCGCCTGTCAATGACGACGGGCTCGCAGCCTGGAGGAAGATCCTGCAAGCAATGTCCAATTATTAACTTGGTTTTAGTCTGCCTTGCGGCTATCGAGGCGCCCAATTCGCGGCCTCTCGCCGCGACGTCCCTCCGGGCTCGCCCAACTGCCTGAGCCGGAAGCTTTCCAAGGAGCACCCCTGAATGATCCGTTTCTCAAGTAACGTCCGTGCCGTTTTCATGGCGGGCGTCGTCGTGGCCGGCTTCGCGGGGGGTGCCGTCGCCGAGGACAAGGTGATCGCGACGATCAACGGCAAGCCGATCACTGAAGGCGACCTGGCGGTGGCCGAAAGTGAGGTCGGCGCCGACATGGGTTCGCTGCCAGCCGCGCAGAAGCGCATGTCGTTGCTGGAGTTTCTGATCGACAACCAGCTTTTCGCGGAAGCCGCTGACGCGCAGAACCTCGGCAAAGGTCCCGAATTCGAGACGCGCCTCAACTACTTGAAGCGGCGGGCACTGCGCGAACTTTACTTCGACAAAGTCATCAAGGCATCGGTCAGCGACGCCGACGCGCGTAAGGCCTACGACGACCAGGTCAAGATGCTGAAGCCTGAGGAAGAAGTACAGGCGCGCCATATCCTGGTCGAGACGGAAGAGAAGGCCAAGGAACTCAAGGAAAAAATCAAGAACGGCGGAGATTTCGCGGCGCTCGCCAAGGAAAACTCAAAAGATCCGGGCTCGAAGGACGACGGCGGCAGCCTTGGGTACTTCGGCCGCGGCCAGATGGTGCCGCAGTTCGAAGAGGTCGTGTTCAAGCTTGGCAAGGGCGAAGTGTCCGATCCGGTGAAGACCCAGTTCGGCTGGCATCTGGTCAAGGTCGAGGATCGCCGTCAGCGCCAGCCGCCGGCATTCGAGATCGTGAAGGATCGCATCGTCCAGTCGATGCTGCTCCAGAAGGCGCAGATGTCGGCCGTCTCGCTGCGCAACGCCGCCAAGATCGAGTTCGTCGATCCTGAGATCAAGAAGTCGATCGACGAGCGCAACGCGGCCATGAGCCAGATGCCGGGCGCGGCGCCCAAGCCGGAAGAACCCAAGACGGACGCTGCCAAACCGGAAGAAAAGAAGCCGGAAGAGGCCAAGCCCGAGGAAAAGAAGTAAGCCTCGCTCAAAATTCGTTTCGGTCACCGGGCCGCCTATTTCGCATTGATTTAGGCGGCCCGATCTGTTTTTGGAGCAGCGTTCAACCCGCAATCGGGACGCGCCGCATGGGCAAGATCATGACTTTATCGCCGTTCGCGCCAAAATCGCTGGCGCATCTGCCGCCGATTGAAGGGGTGCGCTTCGCAACCGCCGAAGCCGGCATCCGTTACAAAAACCGCACCGATCTTCTCGTCGCCGTCATGGATGCGGGTACGACGGCGGCTGGCGTCCTGACGCAATCGAAAACCGCGTCGGCTCCCGTTCTCGCCTGCCGCAAGCATCTGAAAAAGGGTGAAGCGCGCATTCTCGTCGTCAATTCAGGCAACGCCAATGCATTTACAGGGAAAAAAGGACGCGAGGCCGTCGACGTCACGGTGCGGCACGCCGCCGCCGCGGCCAGCTGCAAACCGCACGAGGTATTCGTCGCCTCGACCGGCGTGATCGGCGAACCGCTCGAAGCCGGGAAATTCGCCCACCTGCTCGGCAAGCTCGCCGAGGACGCCGTTCCCGATGCCTTCGAGGATGCTGCGCGCGCCATCATGACCACCGACACCTATCCGAAAGTCGCAACGCGTATCGCCCACATCGGGGACGCCGAGGTCACGATCAACGGCTTCTGCAAGGGCGCCGGCATGATCGCGCCCGACATGGCGACCATGCTGTGCTTCATCTTCACCGACGCCGCCATCGGCGCGTCCGCCCTGCAAGAGCTTGTCACCCAGCACGCCAAGACGACCTTCAATTGCATGACGGTCGACGGCGACACGTCTACTAGCGACACCTGCCTAGCCTTCGCGACCGGCGCGGCGGCGGCGCGCGGTCAGAAGCCCATCGACAAAGCGGGTTCGAAAAAGCTCAAGGCGTTTTCCGACGCGCTGCATGACTTGATGCGCGATCTCGCGATCCAGGTCGCCAAGGATGGCGAGGGCCTGTCGAAGTTCGTCACGTTCGAAGTGGGCGGCGCGAAAAGCTGGGCGGCGGCGCGCAAAATCGCGCTCGCTTGCGCGAACTCGCCCATCCTGAAGGCGGCGATCGCAGGCGAAGATCCGAACTGGGGCCGCGTCGTCATGGCCGTCGGCAAGTCGGGAGAAGCGGCCGACCGCGACAAGCTCGCGATCTGGTTCGGCACCTATTGCGTGGCGCGCGACGGCGAGCGGGCGCAGGAGTACGACGAAAAAACCGTCGCGGCCTACATGAAGAACCGCGATATCGTCGTGCGCGTCGATGCCGGCGTCGGCAAAGCGTCCGCAACCGTGTGGACGTGCGATCTCACGCACGACTACATCTCGATCAACGCCGACTATCGGAGCTAGAGCCGATGGAGTCCGACTTCTGGCATGAGCGCTGGCAGCGCGGCGAGATCGGCTTTCATCAGCCGCACATCCACGATCAACTGCAAAGGTTCTGGCCGGCGCTCGGTCTCGGCGCCGGAAGCAGCGTATTCGTGCCGCTGTCGGGCAAGAGTCGCGACATGGTCTGGCTGGCGGAGCGCGGACACAAGGTCATCGGGGTTGAGCTTTCCGAGCTTGCGGTCGCGGCTTTCTTCGAGGAAGCGGGCATCGCGCCACAACGCCAGCAGGCTGGCGCGCCGGAAGTCTGGAGCGGCGGTCCCTACACGATTTATTGCGGCGACTTCTTCAAGTTCGAAGCCGATGCCGTCGCCGATGTTTCCGCCGCCTACGACCGCGCGGCCTTGATCGCGCTGCCGCCCGATATGCGCCCGGGCTACGTCACGCATCTCGCCAGCATTCTGCCGCGCGCGGCCAAAGTGTTGCTGATCGCGCTCGACTATCCGGAGGGCGAGATCGCCGGACCGCCGTTCGCGGTTGCGAGCGATGAGGTGACGCGACTGTGCGCTCCCGCGTTCGACATCGACATTCTGGAAGCGCGGGATGGACTGGCTGCGAGCGAAAATCTGCGCAAGCGCGGCGTGACGCGGCTTGTAGAAACCGCGTACCTGCTGCGGCGACGCGCATGACGCGAGTCGTCCTGGTCGCGGCGGTCGCATTGATCGACGCCGACAACCGCGTGCTCATCGCGCAGCGCCCCGAGGGCAAGTCGATGGCGGGCCTATGGGAGTTTCCGGGCGGCAAGGTCGAAGCGGGCGAGACACCCGAAGACGCGCTCGTTCGCGAGATCCGGGAGGAACTCGGCATCGAATTGTGCCGGCCGTGTCTCGCGCCGTTCAATTTCGCAAGCCACAGCTACGAAACCTTTCACCTGCTGATGCCGCTCTACATCTGCAAAACGTGGGAGGGGGAGATCAGCCCACGCGAAGGCCAGCAGGTCGCGTGGGTGCGGGCCATGCACCTTTCTCGCTATGACATGCCGCCGGCCGACGCGCCGCTCATTCCTTGGCTCCGCGATCTGCTCGGCTAGGCCGCAAAACATCGGCAAGGCTGGTGGTAGCGGAACCGGGGCGCAGCGGCTTTGGCTGACTGTCGTGCGGTACCCATCCCGTAAGCGTGATGATCTCGAACGTCGCCGGCACGCGGCCGTCGGCCAAGGCGTGGCGCTCGGCATAGACTTCGGCGGCGCGCAGGAGAAGCGTGCGTGTCACCGGCACGCGGCGACGTTCCGACAACGGGTTGCTCATGCCCATGGCTTTCAAGTCTCGCATCAGATGCAGCGGGCTTGGGTATGTCACGACAACCGTGTCGGCGTCCGCCACGGGGAGCGCGAAGCCGGCACGTTGCAGCAGGCCGCCCAGCGCGCGCACGTCCGCGAACGGCGCAACGCGCGGCGACGCTCCGCCCGATAGCTCCTCCTCGGCGACAAGCCAGCTATCGCGTAGTTCTTTCAGCGTCTCCCCGCCCGCAAGCGCGGCCAGAAACAGACCGTCCGGTTTCAAGACGCGAAAGGCCTGCGCCATCACGCCAGGCAGGTCGTTGACGAGTTGCAACGAAAGCGCCGAGACGACGAGGTCCTGGCTCTGGGCAGCCGGCAGGTCGGCGTCCAGGTCGCCGCTTGGACGAAGCAATGCGTCGGGTTGATCCACGACCGTCAGCGTCCCGACGTTGAGCAACCCCGAAAGGCGCGCCTTCAGCCGACCGCCGTAATCACCGAGGCAGATGCCGTGTGTGAACTCACGTCGGACGATCTCCAGACGTTCGGCCAAATCGTCTGCGGCGCGCCTCAGCAGAAAATCCGGCGCGTCATTCGCCGCGGCCGCGCGCGCGAAGCGCAGCCGCACCAGGTCCTTGTCGAAGATGGTCGGGGCCGCCGTCATGCCGCGCCTTTGCCTATCGGCGCGATCGTCCCATTGATCGGCTCGCGCGCGCCGCCACGATCGGTTAGCCTCAACGGCTCAGAGTTCAAGAGTTTTAGCAGTATGTCGCGCGCTTTGATGCCCTTGCGTCACGATGCGGTTCCAGGCCGCATCCGGGCTCGTGTGCGCGCTGGCGTTCGCGCCGTGTCCGATCTGCTGCTGCCGCCGCTGTGTCTGGGGTGCGAAACGCGCATCTGCGATCACGATGCCGTCTGTCCGGCGTGCTGGCGCCGGATCGATTTTATCCGCCCGCCCTTGTGCGACCGCCTCGGCTTTCCAATGCCCTACGATACCGGCGGGGTGATGATTTCGGCGCTCGCCGCCGCCGAACCGCCGGTCTATGACCGGGCGCGCGCCGTCGCCCATCACGACGGCCTGATGCGGGAACTCGTCCATACCTTCAAGTTCGGCGACACGCATGATGCGCGCCGGTTGTTCGGGCGCTGGCTCACGAGTGCGGGCGCGGACATCCTGCAGGACGCCGACCTGATCGTTCCGGTCCCGCTCAACCGCTTCCGTCTTCTATCGCGCCGCTTCAATCAGGCCCAGATCCTGGCGGCCGAGGTTGGCCGGATCACAGGCCTGCCGGCCGAACCATTGGCGCTGACGCGCCACAAGGCCACGGCGCACCAGGTTGGGCTCACGCGCAACGAGCGGCGGCGGAACGTGGCGGGCGCCTTCCTGGTGCCGCCGCAAAGGGTGGCGCGCGTCGCCGGAAAAGCCATAGTTCTCATCGACGATGTCGTCACCACGGGTGCTACGGTCGGGGCCGCCGCCGGCGCGCTCAAAAAGGCCGGTGCACGGCGTGTCGACGTACTCGCTTTGGCTCTGGTGTGCGAAGCTAATTCCTGAGACTGCATAAGGCGTTGCATTGGCGCGGCACAGGCGCGCAAAGGGCCGCACGCGGGTTGCATGAGCCTGCGAATGAGCTACCTTTGATTCGGTTTCGCAATTCAGATGCCTCGAAAGGAAGGCGCCTAGAGCTATGCCCAAGGTAATGGTCTATACGGCCGGCAACTGCTGCTATTGCCACATGGCGAAGGAACTCCTTCGGCGCAAAGGCGCGAGCTTCGAGGAGGTCGACTTAACCGGACGTGGCGATCTGCGCGCCGACCTCAAACAACGCGCGGGCGGACGGCACACGGTTCCGCAAATCTGGATCGGCGATTGCCATGTCGGCGGCTGCGACGATCTTTACGCGCTGGAACGTTCAGGCAAACTCGACGAGCTGCTCTCCAAGACCACGCACCTATCATGAGCGCCACAAGTTCATCGTCATTCAAAGCGGCCCTGGTTCAGCTTTGCTCCGGCCGGTCGGTCGAGCGCAATGTCGCAGACGCGCTGGATTTGATCGGGCGCGCCCACGCGGACGGCGCCGACTACATTCAAACGCCGGAGTGCACGACGCTGATGGAACTTGAGCCGGAACGGCTCAAGGCAGAGACGTCGCCGGAAGCCGGCAACCCCGCGATCGCTGCATTCGCAGACGCCGCGCGTAAGCATGGCGTGTGGCTGCATATCGGTTCCATCGCCGTCAAGGTCGACGACGGGCGGCTCGCCAACCGCTCCTATCTGTTCCGGCCGGACGGCAGCGTCGCTGCGCGATACGACAAGATCCATATGTTCGATGTCGACCTCGGCAATGGCGAGGTTTATCGCGAAAGCGCCAACTATCGTGCCGGAGGCGAGGCGATCGTGACGCCGCTGCCGTGGGGCGGCCTCGGCCTCACGATCTGCTATGATCTGCGTTTTCCCGCGCTTTACCGCGCGTTGGCGCAGAACGGCGCGGCGTTTATTGCCGTGCCGGCCGCCTTCACCCGCATCACGGGCGAAGCGCACTGGAACACGTTGCTGCGGGCACGCGCCATCGAAACGCAAACGTTCGTGCTCGCCGCCGGCCAGGGCGGACGGCACGAGAACGGGCGCGAGACCTTTGGGCACAGCCTCATCGTTTCGCCTTGGGGCGAGGTGCTCGCCGAAGGCGGCGATACGCCCGGCGTAATTGCTGCCCAGATCGACCCCTCGCTGGTCCTCGATGTGCGTCGGCGTGTTCCCTCGCTTGAGCACGACCGAACCTTCGCGGTCGCGGGCGACGGTACAAAAGTGAGATCGATCGCGTGATCAGCTACAAGCTGGGCTGCGAACGCGGCCACGAATTCGAAAGCTGGTTTGCAAGCATCGCCGCGTTCGACCGGCAATTGCAAAACACGCTCGTCGAATGTCCGCAGTGCGGCTCGCACAATATCGAAAAGCTGCCCATGGCACCGGCCGTCGTCGGCACGCGCGCGGACCAGCGGCAGGCGGATGCACGGTCGAAGCACAAGGAACTGACCCAGAAGCTGCGCGCCTTCAGGCGCGAGGTGATGGAAAATTCCGAGGATGTGGGTCCGCGCTTTGCCGAAGAAGCACGTCGCATCCACGACGACGAGGCACCCGGCCGCAACATCCACGGCGAAGCGACGGCGGAAGAAGCGCGCGGGCTCGCGGAGGACGGTATCCCGTTCGGCGTCATGCCGAAGCTGCCGGAAGACAGCAACTGACCGTCGCGCGTTGCGGCCGTCCGTTTAGGGCGACGAGCCGCCCGCTCAACGCTTAACCGAAAGCACCGTGGACAAGTCTTGTTGTTACATTTTGGATTTATGGCGCTATCTTCGCGCGCGCTGCTCAATCGGGGAAAATGCGACGTTCGAAGATGTCGCGGACGCCTTCACGCAACTGTCGTGAATAGGGACTTTAACCTGCGGTTCGTTCGACCCTAATCGTGAGCCGCATGGCATGACAAAACTTCCGCCCACCACTTCGCGCGCGCTTGAGGCTTCGGAAGACCCCGGTTCCAATCCGACGTCCAATCCCAGTATCGGCGTGTTGATCGCGGCGCGCATGTCGCGGCGCGGCTTCGGATTGGGGGTGCTTTCGGCCGCGGCGGCAGCCGCCACGCCCGACGATTGGATGGCGCGGGCCGCCGACCTTGCGGGCGCGGTGCCGCGCTTCGACTTCGAGGAGGCGCAAGCCGACAGCGATCAAACGCACCACGTTTCTCCCGGATACGATGCGCAGGTGCTGATCCGCTGGGGCGATCCGGTGCTGTCCGGCGCGCCCGAGTTCACACCCGCGTCGCCATCCGCCGAAGCGCAGATGAAGCAGTTCGGCTACAACAACGATTTCATCGGCTACGTGGCACTCGACGGCCGCAGCGACCACGGCCTGCTCGTCGTCAATCACGAGTACACGATCGAGGAACTCATGTTCCCCGGTATCGGCCGGCGCGAGAAGGCCGCCCGCTTTGCCGCCTGCACGCCGCATCAGGTGGCGACCGAGATGGCCGCGCACGGCGGCTCCGTTATCGAGGTGAAGCGCCGCGACGGCACGTGGCAGGTCGTGGCCGACAGCCGCTATGCGCGCCGCATCACGGGCGAGACCGAAATGAGCATTTCGGGACCGGCACGCGGACATGCAAAAATGCAGACGAGCGCCGACCCGTCGGGCACGCGCGTGCTCGGGATGCTGAACAACTGCGCGGGCGCGACCACGCCGTGGGGAACGTGGCTGACGTGCGAAGAGAACGTCAACGGTTACTTCTGGAACGAAGCGGCGGCGGCGGCGCATCCCGACGCCGCCGCGCTCAAGCGCTACGGCGTGCCGGCCGAGTGGTACATGTGGGCCAAGTTCCACGATCGCTTCGACCTTGCGAAAGAGCCGAATGAGCCCAACCGCTTCGGCTGGGTGGTCGAGATCGATCCGCGCGATCCCGACTCCATACCGGTGAAGCGCACGGCGCTCGGCCGCTTCAAGCACGAGGGCGCGGCCAACATCGTCAACAAGGACGGACGCTTCGTCGTCTACCAGGGAGACGATGAGCGTTTCGATTACGTGTACAAGTTCGTCACCGCCGCGCGCGTCGACCTTAAGCACCCCGAGGCCAATCGCGATATTCTGGATGCGGGCACGCTCTACGTGGCACGCTTCAACGAAGACGGTTCGGGCCGCTGGCTGCCGCTCGTGCACGGCAAGGGTCCGTCGTTCGCCGCCAACGGCTTTCATGACCAGGGCGACGTCGTAATCTATGCGCGTCAGGCCTCCGACCTGCTGGGCGCCACCAAAATGGACCGGCCTGAGGACGTCGAGGCGAACCCGCGCACGAACTCCGTGTTCGTCATGCTGACGAACAACAGCAAGCGCAAGGACACGCAGGTCGACGCCGCCAACCCGCGCGCCGACAACCGCTTCGGCCACATTATAGAGATCAAGCCGGACGGCGGCGATCACGCGAGCGAGACGTTCACCTGGGACATCCTGGTGAAGTGCGGCGACCCGACGATCGCGGAGGTCGGCGCGACCTTCAACCCGCTCACGACCAAAGACGGCTGGTTCGCCAACCCCGACAACTGCGCGGTCGATGCGCTCGGCCGGCTGTGGATCGCGACCGACGGTAACTCGGCCAAGAAGACCGGGCGCACGGACGGGCTTTGGGCGATCGAGACCGAAGGCGAGCGGCGCGGCACGTCACGGCTGTTCTACCGGGTTCCGGTCGGCGCCGAGTTGTGTGGGCCATGCTTCACGCCCGACCTTGAGACCGTGTTCGTCGCCGTCCAGCACCCGGGCGATTCGGACGACGACGAACCGGCGAGTACGTTCGACAACCCGATAACGCGCTGGCCGGACTTCAAGGATGGGGTCCCGCCACGGCCGTCCGTGGTCGCGATCACACGTTCCGGCGGCGGCAAAATCGGCGCCTGACGCAGGTCCGGACCCGTTCACCATAGCCTACCGAATAGGCCGTCGGCGTCACGGCCTGCCACGAGGCAAAATGGCGGTTGCGGCGGGGGCCGACGACGGTGCAAACATCTCCAGATGGGAGGGCGCCAGCCCTCGTCCGGAGACATCCCCGCCCATGGCCTCGACCGTCACCAAGCTCGACAGCGTCCGCAATCCCTCGCGCGAGGTGCGTCACGACTGGACGCTGGCGGAGGCGCGGGCGCTCTACGACCTGCCGTTCACGGAATTGCTGTTCCGGGCCCAGCAGGTGCACCGGGCCAACTTCGACCCCAACAAGGTGCAGATGAGCCGCCTCCTGTCGATCAAGACGGGCGGATGCGCGGAAGACTGCGGCTATTGCAGCCAGTCGGCCCATCACGCCTCCGGCCTCAAGGCTTCCAAGCTGATGGAGGTTCAGCGCGTCATCGAGGAAGCGCGCAAGGCGAAGGCAGCGGGCGCGACGCGCTATTGCATGGGCGCGGCCTGGCGCAGCCCCAAGGCGCGCGACATGGACGCCGTCGTCGCCATGGTCGAGGGCGTGAAAGCGCTCGGCATGGAAACCTGCATGACGCTCGGGATGCTGTCCGACGACGACGTCGTGCGGCTGCGCGACGCCGGCCTCGACTACTACAATCACAACGTCGACACTTCGGAGGCCTACTATTCCAAGGTCATCACCACGCGCACTTACGCCGACCGGCTCGACACGCTGGCGCGGGTGCGCGATGCCGGCATGAAGGTATGCTCGGGCGGCATCGTCGGCATGGGTGAAGGGGCGGATGATCGCGTCGACATGCTCGTCACGCTCGCCAACCTCGACGAGCACCCCGAAAGCGTGCCGATCAACATGCTGATCGCTATACCGGGCACGCCGCTCGCCAACGTCGAGAAGATCGACCCGATCGATTTCGTCCGTACCATCGCGGTCGCGCGCATCATGATGCCGAAGTCGTTCGTGCGGCTCTCCGCCGGGCGCACGGAAATGTCGGACGAGACGCAGGCCTTGTGCTTCTTCGCTGGCGCCAACTCGATCTTCGTTGGCGTTACGTTGCTCACCGCCGAAAACCCCGGCGAGGATAAGGACGCCGTGCTCTTCGCCAAGCTCGGGCTCGAAGCGCTCGAACTTCCCGCTTCGGAGGATCATTTGCAGGAAGCGGGACACGCGCGGGCGTGCTCGGCGGGGCACCGGGATGTCGGGCAATCATGAGCGCGCGCTCGATGCGCTGCTGCGGCGCGGGCGGCTAAGGCGGCTCGAAGCGCGTTCTGGCATCGACTTCTCGTCGAACGACTATCTGGGGCTCGCTCAATCGCCGGAACTCAATGCGGCGGTCGAGGACGCGCTCAATCGCGGCGTCCCCATCGGATCGGGCGGATCGCGGCTGCTGCGTGGCAATCATGACGAGCACGAGCGGCTGGAAGCCGAGGCGGCGGCATTCTTCGGAGCCGAGTCCGCGCTCTATTTCGGCAGTGGCTTCGGTGCCAACACCGCGCTCTTTTCAACGCTGCCGGCACGCGGCGACCTGATCGTCTACGACGAACTCATCCATGCGAGCGCGCACGACGGCATGCGCCTGTCGCGGGCGGAAGCGCTCGCCGCGCGCCACAACGATGCGCAATCCTTCGACGAGGTGCTTTCGGCATGGCGCGACGGCGGCGGGCTCGGCACGCCCTGGATCGCGGTCGAGAGCCTCTACAGCATGGACGGCGACAGCGCGCCACTCGATGAACTCGCCGAAGTGGCAAGCCGGTACGACGCTATGCTACTCATCGACGAAGCGCACGCGACCGGCGTGTTCGGTCCCGACGGGCGCGGTCTGGCCGCCCATCTTGACGGGGCATCCAACGTCATCTCGCTGCACACCTGCGGAAAGGCGCTCGGATCTTCGGGCGCGCTCGTCATCGCGCCGCTACAGGTGCGCGATTTCCTCATCAACCGCGCGCGTGCCTTCATCTACGCGACCGCACCCTCGCCGCTCATTGCCGCCACGGTGCGCGCCGCGCTCAACTTGTGCCGGACGCAGCCGCAGCGCCGCGAACGCCTCCAGGGCCTCATCGCGTATACGGCCTCAGCGCTCGCACGGCATTCGCACATCACGCCGTCGGGATCGCAGATCCAGCCCATCATCGTCGGCGCGGACGCCACCGCCGTGTCGCTCGCGTGCGCGATGAAAGCGCGCGGCTACGACATCCGCGCGATCAGGCCGCCGACCGTTCCGGAAGGCACGGCGCGGCTTCGAATTTCGATCACACTCAATGCCGATGAAACGGCAATCGACGGCGTCGCCGCAGCGCTCGAAGAAGCGCAAGCAGGTCTTGCGGTATGACGTTCCGCGTCGTCATCGCGGGCACCGACACCGACGTCGGCAAGACAGTGTTTGCCGCGGCGCTCACGCACGCGCTCGACGGTTACTACTGGAAGCCGGTGCAGGCCGGGCTTGCGGGCGAGACGGATGCCCAAGTCGTGGCACGGCTCGGCGGCCTCGCGCCGGATCGGATCGTGCCGGAGGCCTATCGCCTCAACACGCCGGCCTCGCCGCACCGAGCGGCCGAGATCGACGGTATCGAGATCGATCCGGCCCGCCTCGCGCCGCCCAGCGTTCCGGGCGCGCTCGTCATCGAACCGGCGGGCGGGCTCGCCGTACCGCTGACGCGGCGGCTTTTGCAAATCGATCTCATCGCGGCGTGGAAACTGCCCGTCATCCTGTGCGCCTCGACGCGGCTCGGCACCATCAATCACTCTCTGCTGTCGATCGAAGCGCTGAAGCGGCGCGCGATCCCGCTCCTTGGTCTCGCCTTCATCGGAGAGGAGAACGCCGACAGCGAGCGCACGATCTCCGCTTTCGGCGGGGTTCGCCGCCTCGGCCGGCTGCCCAGGCTCGAACCGTTGACACCGCACGCGCTACAACAAGCGTTCGCCGCAAATTTCTCGGTCGCGGACGTACTCGGCGTCGGGAGTATGGGGCCATGAAAGAGACGGGCCCGACGGTCTGGCATCCCTTCACCCAGCATGGTCTGGAGCGCGCATTCCCGGTCATCGCACGCGCTGACGGCGCGTGGCTGGAAACGCGCGAGGGACAGCGCATCTTCGATGGCATTTCGTCGTGGTGGGTCGTCACCCACGGCCATCGCCATCCCAAGATCATGGCCGCGATCCGCGATCAGACGGAAAAGCTCGATCAGGTGATCTTCGCCGGCTTCACGCACGAGCCGGCCGAGGACGTCGCGGCTGGGCTCGTGGCGATGGCGCCGGCGGGCCTCGCTCACGTGTTCTTTTCCGACAGCGGTTCGACCGCGGTCGAGGTCGCGCTCAAGATGGCGCTCGGCTACTGGCGCAACATCAAGGAACGCAGGACGCGCATTCTCGCGCCCC
>CADECN010000034.1 GCA_902825785.1 uncultured Hyphomicrobium sp.
CGGCGGCGCGCGCCTGGATAACGTCGGGCCATGCCCTGATGAGCAAGCTCATCTGTCGCCAATGGGTCTGCACGGCCTTGCGCAATTCGTGGAAGGTTTCATCAGACGGTTCGAAGCGCGTCTTGCGGAGCGCCGCGCGCCCATGGCGATAGCTCGCCTCCAATCCGTCGCGCAGAGCCTCGAACCCCTTGTGCTCGAAACGCGCCGCGGCGAAGCGCTTCGACTCTTTCAGCAACAAAAGCGTGGCGCGCGACGCGATATCGGGATCGAGCGCACCGGAGAATTTTTCGGCCTGCGCACCCCATGCACGCTCAAGTGGCGTCAGCACCGCGGCACCGCCCGGTCCGGATGCTTCTTTCAGTTTGGTAAGGGTTTGAACAAGGACGGCCTGATCGCGCCGAGAAGAGAGCAGTCGAGCGATATCGCGCAAGGCCGCGTTGTGGCGACGCGCCCTAGCCTTGCCAAGCGCGGGCGCGCACAAGCGAACCAAAGCCCGGAGCCGCTTCATGGCTTTGCGGCAGGCATGTACGCCCACGGGGGCAACGGCTCCAGACCCCAGTTCGGCGAGGGCGATCTCGAATTGATCGCGGCCGATGCGGCGGAAGCCTTTTTGGACGCTCTCGTCGAACTTAAACTTGAATGCCATGGTCGAGAAAGGCCGGGCCTACTGGCGCCTAAAGCACACGGAAACCATACGCGGCTGTCACAATCGACGCGCCAGGAGCCGCATGGTTAATTTTATGACGCTTCAATGACGGTCCGCCAACAGGTTTAGCCATTGTCGGACGCGGGCGTCCGGGTCCTCGGCGGTGAAAAAGTCAGTGATAACCGCTAGACTGTCGGCGCCGGCCGCCAGCACCGGAAGCGCGCGCTCAGGTGTCAGTCCGCCAATCGCGACCAGCGGTACGCCACCGACCCGCGACTTCCACTCTCGCACGCGGCCCAGGCCCTGCGGCGCCCATGGCATGGATTTGAGTTTGGTCTCGAAAACCGGCCCCAAGGCGACGTAGTCAGGATTGGCCGCAAGCGCCGTCGATAGCTCGGTTTCATCGTGCGTCGAGACGCCGAGGCGCAAGCCCGCACCTTTGATCGCTGCGACGTCGGCGGCCGCCAGGTCCTCTTGCCCGAGGTGGACAAAATCGGCGCCTGCGGCGATTGCCTCGCGCCAGAAGTCATTCACGATCAATTGGCAGCCGTGGGCGCGCGCAACCGCCAGGCCCTCACGAACAGCATCGACGATGTGCTGCCCTTCCACGTCCTTCATACGCAACTGTACGGTCCTGACGCCGAGCGGAACGATGCGGCGGAGCCAGGCGACATCGGGCACGATCGGATAGAAGCGGTCGAGAAGCGGCTGCGGCTTCTTTTCGAGCACTGTCATTCGAGATCGAAGAACGGCGTGCCAACAACCGGAGTCGAGGGCACCGCCATATCGCGTTCGGGCATCAGGCCCGCCAAGTGCGCAGCGCGCCCGGCCTTGACGGCAGCTGCGAAGGCGGCTGCCATGCGCGCGGGGTCGGCCGCTTTGGCGACCGCGGTGTTGAGAAGCACCGCGTCGTAGCCAAGTTCCATGGCGAAACTTGCGTGCGACGGAGCACCGATGCCGGCATCGATGACGAGGGTGGCATTCGGAAAATACGCCCGCAGCGTTCTCAATGCGGCGACGTTCACGAGACCGCGTCCAGTGCCGATGGGCGAACCCCACGGCATGATGACTTCGCAGCCGACGCGCTGCAGCCGTTCGGCAACCGACAAGTCCTCGGTCGTGTACGGAAACACCTTGAAGCCTTCGCGCACGAGCGTTTCGGCCGCTTCGACGAGGCCGAACACGTCGGGCTGCAGCGTGTCGTCGTTGGCGATCACCTCGAGCTTGACCCAGTCGGTCGCGAACAGCTCGCGCGCCATCATTGCCGTGGTGATCGCGTCGCGCGCCGTGCGGCAACCGGCTGTATTGGGAAGCACCTTGACGCCCAATCCGCGGATCAGCTCGATGAAGCGTTCGCCGACACGGCCGCCGGCGGTTTCCCGTCGCAGCGAAACGGTTACGATATCAGCGGATGACGCGCGCACGGCGTCGGCAAGAATTGCCGGCGATGGGTAACCCGCCGTGCCGAGCAAAATGCGCGACGCGAGGCGTTCGCCGTAGAGCGACAACCCGTCGGCCTCATGCAGCGCCTGGTCTCTTACGTTCATGCGATTCTCTAACGTCTAACCGCCCTGACGGGGAGAGACGATCTCAACCCGGTCGCCGGCGCTCAGCAGCGTCGTAGCACGGCGCGCCTCGGGCACGAAATCGCCGTTTAGCGCGGTCGCGACGCGATTGGTTCCGAGCCGTTCGGCGTCGATCAGCTCGGCAAGCGTGCGTGCGGAAACCTGCGTCGCGCGGCCGTTTACAGTGATCTCGATGCGTTCCGCGGTCGCGACCATCGCAGGTGTGAAATCTCTTTAACAGGTGCCGGCGTTAAGCGGCGTTAAGACCTGGCTAGACCGATCCTAGCGCGGCGGTGCGTTGCCCGTCAAAACGGACTAATCAGGCACGGGGCCTTGAGGCGTGATCAGGCAGTGGCCACATGCACAAACTGGCGCTGCTGCTCTTTGTGAGCCACCATATCCGCAACCTCCTTGGCGAGCACGGGCGCAAGTAGAAAACCGTGCCTGTAGGCGCCATTGACGCGAACCACGCGGCCATCGTCGGAGGCGACGATGCGCGGCACATGATCGGGAAATGCCGGCCGGACGCCGGCACCCATGTCGATGATCGACGCTTCGGCGAACGCGGGATGAACCGCATAGGCGGAGCCAAGCAAGTCGAGCGCCGACTTCAACGTCATCGGGCCGTCGTCCTCACGTTCGATCACGGTTGCCCCCAGGACGTAGCGGCCGTTGCCCTGCGGCACGATGTAGATCGGCTGGCGCGGATGCAGCAGGCGCACGGGCCGCGAAACGGACACGTCGCGCGCCTCGATCACAATGCGCTCGCCGCGCACGCCGCGCAATTCGGCCAGATCGTGCCTTGCATCGATGCCGCGGCAATCGATGACGGCGTCGCCCGGCACCACGCCGTTCCAGGGTTCACCGAAAACAACCTCGACACCGAGCCGCTGGACTTCCGCCAGCAGCCAGCTCATCGCGTCGACGGCGTTCATATGAGCTTCGCCCGGAAAGTAGAGCGCGGCATCGAAGCGGTCCGCGAGCATCGGTTCGAGTTCGCCCAGTTGGCCAGCGTGGATCAAACGGCTGCCTTCGGTTACGCGCTGAAAGCGCGTCAGCTCGGAGCGATCGCGCACAGCGGCCACGACGAGCGTGCCGTTCGCGGCAAGTCCGGGATAGACGGCGCGCCAAATCTCGAGGCCTGCGCGGCCCATGTCACGGACGATCGGAGGTGACGCCTCAGACTCGCACTCGGGCGCGATCATCGCCGCCGCCCAGCGGCTCGAGCTTCGTTCAAAAGGTGACGCCGCGGCCTCGACGAGGCGAACGCGGTGACCGGCGTTGGCGAGCGTAAACGCCTGCCACAGTCCCAGGATACCAGCTCCTGCGACAGTGATCGACTTCTGAGCCACCATCAAACCTCACACTTCTCCCGCCGCCTCATGTTCCCGCATCGATTGCTAGTCGCCAAGCGCCACGCCTTCGCGCCGTGGATCAGTGCCGCCTTCAAGGCGTCCGTTGCGACGGACGATCGTCTGTACGCCCGATGTCATCATGTCCAACTTCACCTTGTGGCCGTAGGCGCTCAGTTCCAAAGCTGGCCACTTCGGATCCGTTCCCCTTTCGGCAACGAGCCCCGCGCCCTCACTACCAAAGTTCATCACGTCGGCGGAGGCTTGCGCATCCCGCTGCCAGTCCAGCATAGCGACCAGCGTCTTCACAACATAGAGAATGATGCGGCCGCCGCCGGGTGAGCCCGTTACCGCCTCCAGCTCACCGCGGGAGTCGAACACCAACGTCGGTGCCATCGAACTGCGCGGCCGCTTGCCGGGGCCGACTGCATTGGCGACGGCGTTTCCGGCATCGTCGATGGGGCGAAAGGAAAAATCGGTTAGCTCGTTATTGAGCAGAAAACCGGCGACCCACAAATGCGAACCGAACGCGCTCTCGATCGTCGTCGTCATGGAGACGGCGTTGCCAGCGCCATCGATGATGGAGATCTGGCTCGTTCCGGGTGCCTCCTGCGTGGCGTCCACTCCCGCTGGCTTCTTCAAGCCCGGCGGCGTACCCGGCTTCACGTCGACGGCGGCTTTTGACGGGTCGATCAGCTTGCGTCGCTCGGCCAAATATTGTTCGTCGAGCAGTCCTTCCGGCGGTGTGACGAAATCAGGATCCGCGAGATAGCGGTTGCGATCGGCATAGGCGAGCTTTTCGGCCTCGACAATGGCGTGGACGGCCGGCGCCGTCAGCATCGCTTGCGCTCCAGGGATACCCGCGAGCGGCTCGATCAGTTTCAATGTTTGTCCGATGGTGATGGCGCCCGACGATGGCGGGCCCATGCCGCAGATCCGGCGATCGCGGTACGCAAAGCACAGAGGCGGGCGCTCCAACGGCTTGTAGCCGGCCATGTCCGCGAGCGTGATATCGCCCTTGCGGATCGGCGCGTCCGCAACGGCCGCCACGATTTCCTCGGCAATCGCTCCTTCATGCAGAACGCTCGCGCCAGAGGCCGCCATGGACTTGAGCGTTGCCGCATAGTCGGGGTTCTTCAGCACGTAACCTGCAGGGCGCGCGCGACCCGCTTCATCGAAGAAATAAGCACGCGCCTTGGGCGCGAAATTCTGCGCGCCACGCCAATTAAGAAGCATGCTGAGACGTGGCGAAACCGGGAAGCCGTCCTCCGCCAGTTGGATGGCCGGTTCGAACAGCGTCGCCCAGGGTAGTTTGCCGTAGCGCCTGTGCGCCATCTCCAACATGCGCATGACGCCGGGCACGCCGACGCTCAAGCCGGAACGAATAGCGCTTTCGAACGGCATCGGCTTGCCGTCGACGAGAAAGCGGTCGGGCGTGGCGGCGGCGGGTGCAGTCTCGCGGCCATCGTAGGTTCTCATCTCGCGCGCGGCGTTGTCCCAATGGACGAGAAAGGCACCGCCTCCGATGCCCGACGATTGCGGTTCGACGAGACCGAGTACGAGTTGCATGGCGATGGCGGCGTCAACGGCGGAACCGCCCTTGCGCAGGATATCGCGACCAGCTTCGGCGCCGAGCGGATGAGCGGACGCCACCATAAAACGGCTAGCGACGCTGAGCGTCTTGTCCTGCCGCCCGGTTCCCGCCTCGGGCGCGGGGCGCGTGTCCTGCGCGGCTGCGCCAAAGGCGAGGAGCACAAGAGCAAGCGACAGAAACCGAACGAAGGAAGCTCTGGACACGGGAACCATCATCATCAATCGACTATAGCCGTGCGCAATCGGGCAAGGATAAGTTCGGTGCGCGATTTTCGTGTACTTGGCGGGAGGCTTAGAATGTTCAAGGGCGAATTGCGTATCGCCGCGCCTTTGCTGGCTATGGCGCTTTTACTTGCATACCCGCTTTGCGCGACAATCGCGCGCGAGCCCGGCAAGCGTTTCGCGCCGTTGCTTACAACGGGTAAAACGGTCGTAGACGAGACGATCGTCTATCCGACCGGCGCACCGGCGAAAATTACAACCGGCATCGTGTCGATGGACCCGGGCGATGAAACCGGGTGGCACACGCATGGCGTGCCCGTCACCGGTATCGTGCTGGAAGGCGAACTCACGGTCGACTACGGCGACAAGGGTACAAAGGTCTTCCGCGAGGGCCAGTCGATCGCGGAAGCGATTAACGTACCGCACAACGGCAAGAACCTCGGCGCGGGGCCAATGCGGCTGTTCGTCGTGTTCATCGGCGCGGAAGGTCAAGCGACCACGAGACCCGTGACGCCTTGAGCGTTCGCGGGCCCTGTTACCGTCTCCACCGCCCTGCCGTCACGCCGCCGTGCGGCAGGCGTCGCCAATGCAGCCACGACAAGTTCTGCCTTACCGCGAATTCGTGCGCACCGTGGTTCTCGGCCCTTAGAGCGCATTAAGGCCGCCAGATATGCACAGCGATTGGGCGGAAACCCTGGAACAAATCAAAAACCCAGGCGTTGCCGTCATCGCATCGCAACACGGCCGTCAAAAATTCAAAAATCTCGAATGAACTCAGAGATCAGGCGTCGATCCTGACAGTAGTGTGACTTCCCTGCTCTGCCGAGCATAGTGGTACTGGTATATACGCAAAGTTCACTTTCGACGGCACAGGATGTCCCCTCATCCTGCGCTTGGATTTTCGCTGAACCGATTGGAGCATCCCCCGATGATCTTCAAAAAAACCCTCACCGGGTTTTCCCTGGCAGTACTCGTATCGCTTGGCGGGGTCACCGCGGCCAGCGCTCAGGGCGTCGATTTCCTTTGGGGCGGTGGCAGCGAATGGGGCGGTGGCCGCCAGACGGTCGCCTTTTCGAAGCAGTTCGAAACCGGTCATGTCGTTGTTTCGTTCGGCGACCGCCGGCTTTATCTCGTGACGGCGCCCGGCAAGGCCATCAGCTATCCGATCGCCGTTCCGCGCGAGCAGAGCCGTTGGCAGGGCACAACGTTCGTTTCCGACAAGCGCATCAATCCCGCTTGGACCCCGACGCCGACGATGATTGCCGAGAACCCGCGCCTGCCGCGTTGGGTGCCGGGTGGCCATCCGATGAACCCGCTCGGTGTTCGCGCACTCTATCTCGGGTCAAGCACCTATCGCATCCACGGTACAGACGCGCCCTGGACGATTGGTCAGGCGGTCTCGAAGGGCTGCGTGCGCATGTTCAACCAGGATGTGCTCGATCTTTATCCGCGCGTGCCGGTCGGCGCTCGCGTGACCGTGACGTGGCAGCGCTTCTCGGGCACGGCCATTGCATCGAACGATTATTCCGATGCGCCGGCGACTTCGAGCCAGGCGACCTCGTCGAGCCAGCCGGCTGCCGCCAAGAAGCCTGAGCCGAAATACGAATACGTCGATCCGTTCACCGCACTCTTCGGTGATCCGGAACCGGTGCAGCCGAAGCGCAAGCCGCTGCCGCGCACGACGCAGATCAAGAAATACACGACGTCTGCCGCCAAGCCGGAACCGGCCAAGCAGGACAGCACGTCCGAGACGGCGTCGGTGCAGACGACATCGACCCAGACGCCGGCCGCTGCGCCCAAGGCTTCGGGCGAAGTCCAGTAGGGCACAAGACCAATCGTTAAGAATTGCGCGGGCGGCCAGTGGCCGCCCGCTTCGTTTATGGCTAGACCACTGGCCGTGGCGCGTTCTGGATGAGAGACCGCCTGCTCCTCTTTGAAAAGCCGCTACGGATATGCCGAAGTTCGCCGCCAACCTATCGATGCTGTTCACCGAGGTGCCGTTCCTCGATCGCTTCGAGGCAGCAGCCAAAGCTGGTTTCACGGGGGTCGAATTTCTCTTTCCCTACGACCACGATCCGTCTGAAATCAAAGCCCGGCTCGACGGCAACGGCCTCCAGCAGGTGCTTTTCAATCTTCGGCCCGGCGACTGGGACGCGGGCGAACGCGGGATCGCGATTTTCGCGCACAAGCAAGACGAGTTCCGCGACAGCGTTCGTCTTGCCGTCCGGTATGCCAAGGCGCTCGACTGTCAAATGCTGCATTGCCTCTCCGGCATCGCGCCGGCCTCGGCCGAACAGCGCGCCATGCGGCGGACGCTGGTCGAGAACCTCAGTTTCGCGGCAGATGTGCTGGCAGACGAAGGGCTCAAACTGTTGATCGAGCCGATCAACACGCGCGACATCCCGGGCTACTTCCTCGATACGACCGCCAAGGCGCAAGACATCATCGAAAGCGTGGGCGCGGACAATCTGCACCTGCAGTACGACATCTATCACATGCAGATCATGGAGGGTGATCTCGCCCCGACGATCGCAAAGCACCTTCCATGCATCGCGCACGTGCAGATCGCCGACACGCCGGGTCGCCACGAGCCAGGCACGGGAGAGGTGAACTTTCCCTTCCTGTTCGATCATCTCGACCGGCTCGGATATTCCGGCTGGGTGGGCTGCGAGTACAAGCCACGCACGACGACGCACGAGAGCCTCGCGTGGTGGCGCGCGCTCAACCGCACCGGCACATGACTACTCGGTGCGCGGTTCCACAGCTGCGCCTTCAATCGTGTAGGCGGCGTCGGCAAGGCCGGTGAATGCCGTATCCGTTTTCATGAGCCCTGTGACCGTCACCGGATCGAAGGGAGCGCCAATCTCAAAGCCCTTGTCGGCCTTGACGTAGACGATCTGGTTCGCGGGCGGCGGCGGAACGTGAATGCATGCGCCGACAAACGGCACGAGCAGGAACTCCTTCACGGTCGTTGCGTCGAAGTCGAGGGGCACGACGTAGCCGCCGATGGCGACCCGCTTGCCGTTCAAATCTGCCACCACGGCGGGTGGCTTGTTGGCGCCCGGCTGGCGGCGCTTCATCGACATGAACTTGCCCTCCGAAATCGGCGGCGGCGGGGGGCCATCCTGTTGCTGGGCCGCCGTGGGATCGGCGCCGGCAAAGAACGGCTTTGGCGCCTTCGCGGCGTCAGGTTCTACGGCTGGGCGCAGTTCCGCCCATTTGAGCACGCGCGGTGCGTCGTCAGCGAACGCACTGCCCAAGGGCATGGCGCTTGAGAGGATTGCCAGAATTGCAAGTAGCGTCGTCGGGCGCATCGCCTTTCGCTCCTTCAACTATATTCGGACGGTCATGCCATCGGCAAGTGACAGCCGGTAGGCGCGGATAGCGGGCAATGCGGCGGCGAGAATTCCCGCCACGACGATGGCGGCGAGTTTCATCCACTCGTCCGGCCGCAGCGCGTCGATGGGCAGGTTCAGGCCATACATGCGGTCGATCACCGGACGCATGGTCAACAACGCCGCATAGAGCGCGAGCGTCCCAAGTAGGACACCTGCAAGCGTCAGCAGTCCGCCCTCGGCCGTCAGCAACCCGAGCACGGTCGTGGGTCGCGCGCCGACGGAGCGCAGGATTGCCATTTCGCGCCGCCGCTCGTTCAACGTCGTCAGGATCATCGTCATCATGCCGAGCAGCGCGGTGGCCACCACCATTGCGGAAATTGCCGTAAGCGCGGTCTCGGCCGTCCCAACCAAGCCCCACAGCTCCTGCAAAGCGACACCCGGCATAATCGCGGACAAGGGTTCCTCGGGATATTCGTTGATTGCGCGCTGCACCCGGAAGGTCGCGACCTTGGAGTTGAGGCCGACGAGCGCCGCCGTAATGGTCTTGGGCGTCAGATTCATCGTGCGCACCCGGTCTATCGTCACCGCGTGAGCGGTATCGGGCACGCCGCTCTGCCAGTCGACGTGGATCGCCTCGATGGCCGCGAGGCTGACGTGCACCGTCCGATCGATCGGTGTTCCGGTCTTGGCGAGGATTCCTGAGACACGGAACGGCTTGTCCTCGTGTTCGAGGAAGGCGACGGAGCCGGCGCCGTGCGCGACAACTATGGGGTCGCCGACTTTGTAACCGAGCTTTTCGGCGACGTCGGCGCCGATGACGGCATCGAAAAGATCGCTGAAGGGCGCGCCCGCCGTGAAGACCATCTGCTGGCCGCGACGAAACTTGTAGTGCTTGAAGTAATCGGGCGTGGTGCCAAGCACGCGGAAGCCGCGATGACTGTCTCCCAGGGATATCGGTACGATCCAGGCGATGTCCGGGCTTTTGGCGATGTCCTCATAGCTCTTCCACGTCATGTTGTTCGTGGGATTGCCGATGCGGAACACCGAATAGAGCAGCAGATTGAGACTGCCGCTGCGCGCGCCGACGATCAGATCGGTGCCGGAAATGGTATCGGCGAAGCTTTGCCGTGCGCCCGTGCGGACCTTCTCGACGCCGAGAAGCAGCATCACGCTCGCGGCGATGGCGAGCACGGTCAGAAGCGCCGTCACCCAGCGGTTCGCAAGCGATTTAAGAGCTAGCCGGGGAACGATCACGCCGCGCGCCCCCTGCTGATGGTCGCGATCTCGGTCAGCCGTGCGACGCGATCAAAATAGGGAGCAAGCGTCGGATCGTGGCTGACCATCACGACACTCGCGTGCGCGCGCGCCGCCTGGCGAAACAGCAGATCGAGGAAGGCCGCCTGCGCGTCGCGATCCAACGCCGAGGTCGGCTCGTCGGCGACAATGATCTGAGGGGCGCCGATCAAGGCGCGGGCGGCGGCGACGCGCTGCTGCTGACCGACACTTAGTTCGGCTGTTGTCGCGCGTTCGATCAGATCTTCGTCGAGGCCGAGCGAAACGAGCAAGCGGCGCGCGACGTCTGGCGGATCACCTTCCGATTTTACGCGGGATCGCCGTTCGGGGGCGAACGCCAGCGGCAGCGTCACGTTGTCGATCAGCGAGCCGTAGGGCAGCAGGTTGAACATCTGGAAAATGATGCCGAAGTGCTCGGCGCGGAAACGATCGCGCGCCGCGCCGCCGAGCTTGCCAAGGCCGGTTCCCAGAACGCGCACTTCGCCGGCTTCAGGCGCGACGATCCCTGCCAGCAAGCTCAAGAACGTCGACTTGCCGCTTCCTGATGGACCAAGCAGCAGGAGCCGTTCGCCGCGCGCGAGTTCGAAGCGATCTATGGCGAGCGTGAAACGTGTCCGACCTGGCCATGTGAACCGGACGTTGGAGAAGGCGACAGCGCTCGCGCCGTCGCCTTCATAACGTTTTTCCAAGACCTGCGTTGCGTCGACCATGACGCTACATCATGCCCGTCAGGTCGAGAGTTGGCTTATCGCGCGTCAGCTCGGTCTGTGTTTGTCCCTTCGTCGTTGCGACGTTGACATTGAGAGACTGTGCGCCGGGAAACGTCGTGAAGTAGGTCGTGCTCAAACCCGTCAGCCGTTCGGGTGCGGAACATTCCAGCGCATATGTCGCGTGGAACTCGGAATGTTGCGAACCGTCCGCCTTTTCGTGATCGTGATCGCCGCCCTTGTGGTCGGCTTCGCCTTTTTCGTCGTGATCATGATCATCGGCATGCATCTCGACGGTTGCTTTTTCGAGCTTGCAACCGGCGGCTTCGGGTAGTCCGAACAGCTTCAGCGCATCGGCCAGTTGGGTCTTGGCCTTGTCCAACACCGCTTTCTGCTGATCGCCCTTTGCGACGGTTTCGAAGCCGACGATGTCCGCGCCGGGTGCCTCAAGCTCGATCTCGACCTTTGCGCCTTCGATCGCGATGTTGAGAGTGCCTTTGCCGTGTACGTGCGCGCCGGCTTGGCGGTGCGTCGTCTCTTCGGCAAGAGCGTGCGTTGGGAAAAGCGCGAGCGCTGCGGCCGCGCAGATGAATTGGTGATTCACGAGCTTACTCCAATATCGGGGATTGCAGAGCGCGCCACGCAATGGGCGAAATCACCGCTCTTCGGCGAGGCCCTTTGTCTGGCGCTCAGGAAGGCTCGCGCAATGCGCGCGTCAGGCCATTTGGAGGGTGGGCGGTCCGCGAGCGCGAAAACCGCGGTTGACCGGCTGCACCACCACGGCCGGCTGTGGCAACGTTTGGCGCAGGGAGACCCAAGAAGGCGCGACTGGTACCGTCGGCGCTACCGGAACGACGCCCGTTCCGGCGATTGCCGCCGTCCAGCAGACCGCGCAGTCATGATCGTGATTATGGGGAAGGCCGGGCAGGCAAGGCCCTGACAGCCCAACGGCGCTCAATCCCGCCGTGACGGCGCGCGCGCCGATACTGGGCGCATCGTGGTGATGCGGCGCTATCAACGCCATGTCGCTGACCAGCGCGAACAGTGCCAGCCAGACGAGGGCAATCTGGTGCCGCAAGCGCTTCATGTCACGTTTGTGCCCCGCTTTGCGCGTCGGATTGATGTGGTTGCGCCGAGTTATGTCACAACTGTGGCCGGGCGGCGGATCGTGCGCCGTTCATTGCGCGGGGCCGACCGCGACAGGCTCGGCCGGGGCAAACGGCCTGTCCCAGTCGCGCCAGCCGTCCGTACCCTCGGGGAACCAGTAGAGCGAGGTGTAGCCGAGGCCGCCGGCCCGCTTGATGGCGTTCCAGCTCATCCAGCAGTCGGCGTAACAATAGATGATGATGGGGCGGGTCTTGTCGCCGCCGGTCAGCCGTTCGAGGTTGCGGCTGAAATAGGCGATCATGCGCGCAGGCGGATCGCCCTTACCGACATCGGGCAGCCATGTCGAACCGGGAATATGCTGATGCGGCTTCAGACCCTTCCAGGTGCCCGACGCATCGTCGAACACGCCACCCATGGCGGGCGCAACATCCACAAGCACCGCTTGCTGTTCTGCCACCAGGCGTTCCAGTTCCTCGACGAATATGCGCTTTGCTCCGGGCGCTTCATCCGGCAACGGCGCGCGGTAACGCTCGATGCGAAATCCCGTCACAGCATCGAAATCCGAATCGCCAGCTGTGGCGGCGCATGGCGCGCACAATAGAGGGGCCCACAATATCAGAAAGATCGCAGCGATCCGGATCGCCTGCCGCGACGGCGTTGCTCGTTCCCGGCTTGCGGTCATTCGCGTCAGCGCGTCTCCACCTCGCGCGCGCCGGCGGTGTACTCGGCGGACGGGCGCACGGCCGCGCCCCAGGGGTAGCGGCCCACCTTGATGGATTTGATCGGCTTTAGCGTCTTTGCGTCGATAGCCGTCACGTCGTTCGAAACGCCGTTGGTGGTAAAGATCATGCCCTCGTCGGGTGTGAACTCGAGGTGCCACACGCGCTGGCCAACCAGAATGTAGTCCGTCACCTGCATGGATGGCACGTCGATCACTGCGACGCGGTTCGATGGCCCCAGCGCCACGAAGGCGCGCGTGCCGTCGCGCGTCAAGCGGACGCCGACGGGCTGGACGCTGTCGCGCGAAACGCCCGGAATTTCGAACGTGAACTTGTGTTCTATCTGCCTGCTCGCAACGTCGATCACGGACACGGTGCCGCCGATTTCGGACGACACCCAAACCTTGCGACTGTCCGACGTGAACTCCGCGTGGCGGGGACGCTGGTCGACAAGCACGTTGGCGACCGTTTCGAACGTCTTGGCGTCGATGAAATGCGCCATGTTCGTCGTCTCGGAAGTGACGACTGCCACACTATTGTCCGGCGCAATGCCGACGCCCTCGGGTTCGATGCCAACATCGACCTGTTTCACGACTTGGCGCGTATGAACGTCGACGATCGTCGTAACGGCGTTGTCTTCGTTGGCGATGAACAGGTGCCGGCCATCGGGCGCGAGTGCAAACTGCTCGGGATCGGCGCCGGACGGCAAGTCGTGCAACAGTTTGTCGGTCTCGGCGTCGTAGACCTGGACGGAGTCGTCGTCGCTGGCGCAGACAAAAAACGTCTTGAAGTCGGCCGAGAAGGCAACGCCGCGCGGGCGCTTGCCAACCTTGATAGTCCGCACGACCTGCAAGCTCTTGGTGTCGATAACCGAGATCGTGTTGTCTTTCTCGTTGGTGACATAGATCTCGTGGGAGAAAGCCGGTTGCGCGGCAGCCGCGCCAACCAGAATTGCAAGGACGAGCCCGCGACGGGCATTCACCTTACGCATGTCGGCATTCCTCCCGAATCTTAGGACGATTTTCTTTTTTGGCTACAAACCGTCCGGCTTCGCCTTGCGCGGATGGGCGGCACCGGCACCTTCGCCCGCGTGCCACGAGACCGGTATTCTACCTAGGTACAACGGGAAGCCGTCCCAGGTTGATTGTCCGTAGACGGAAGCTGAGCTAGGACTATTGGGTAATTCCGGCCAACTTCAACGATCCACTACACAGCTCTAACAAGCATAAATGCCTAGGGCAGGAAACTGAGGTTTTCAATGAAATCGACCACGTTTTTGGGCGCGCTCGCCATTTGCGCAGCGCTGTCGCTTGTGCATGCCGTTCCTTCGTTCGCGCACGGTGACGTGACGCCCCAGCCGATCGACACGGCCGGCCTTGAGCCGCTCGGCGAGGAGTGGCGCAAAGAGAACCCCTATCGCGGCAACGAGACCGCAAAGTCGATCGGCGAGTCGGGCTACACCCAGAATTGCGCGCGCTGCCACGGGCTGGAAGTGATTTCGGGTGGCTTGGCGCCGGACCTGCGCTTCCTCGAGCCTGGCGCCACCGGCGACGAGTGGTTCATTGAACGCATCCGCCACGGTGCGAAAAAGACCGACGGCACGACCATCATGCCTCCCTTCGAGGGCATTTTTAACCAGGAAGCGATGTGGGCAATCCGCACCTACATCGAATCGCGCCCCACCGAGTGATCGCGATGAGCCGCGGCGCCCGGCGATGGCGCTTCATGACGACGATCGTGGCGGCAGTGCTTTGCGCCGCCACGCTCACGACGGGTGCTGAAGCCCGCCCGCTCGACGAAGTGGTCGCGAGCAAGAACATCCGGATCGTCACCTATCTCGATAACCTGCCGTTCTCCGACGAGAAGGACGGCAAGCCTTTCGGCATAGAAATCGACCTTGGCCGCGCGATTGCGCGCGAACTGGGCGTCGATGCCGAATTTGTTCTGCGTATGCAGGGCGAGACCGCGGACGACGACTTGCGCGCGAACGTGTGGCGCGGGCCGCTGACCGGTGGCGGTGTCGGCGATGTCATGCTCCACGTCCCGGTCGATCGCGAATTTGCACTGCGCAACAAGGAAGCCGTCATCGGCAATCCTTACTTTCAGCAGCGTATCGTGCTCGCAATTCATCCCGAGTTGACGGGCGAGCAGCCCAATTTCGATATTTTCAAAGAAAAGAAAGTCAGCGTCCAGCTCGGCACCGTGGCCGACTATTTTCTGATGCGGTACGAGGACGGCGCACTTATCGATAACATATCGCACTTCGTTAAACCCGAAGCGGGCGCCAAGGAGTTCCTGTCGAAAGAAACATCGGCTTGGCTGGGAATTCGCTCCGACATCGAGGGGCTGCTGCGAAGCTCGGACGCCGAGGCAGTGTTCGTCGAGCCGCAAATGGACGGCATCGTCAGGACGAACTGGGTGCTCGGCACCGCAGTGAACGAGAAGAGCAGGGACTTGCAGTATGCTATCGGTGCGGCAATTGATAAGATAACGGAGTCGGGCGAGATCGAGAAGATCTACGCCAAGTACGGTGTGACCTACATTCGGCCGCCGCTTTAGACGGCGATAACAAGGCCGTGAGGAGAGACATGGTGCGCAGATTGTTCCTGGCCATCGCTGCAATTTTGGCGACCGCTCCGGCAGCCGCCGAACCACAGGTTGACCCGTTGAAGTCTCCGGTATGGAGCGATCTCGCGAAAAAGGTCTTCGGCGAAGCGCCGTATGTTTTTGACGACGCGGTCAAGGTCTCCGTGCCGCACGTCGTGGAAAACCAGGCGCAGGCGCCCATCATCGCCGACGCGCGCGGCTTGGCCGACGTCAAGCGGCTCATCGTTTTCTCCGATCTCAATCCGATACAGCTTGCTATTGCGCTCGAACCGCAGGCCGCGGCGCCGTTCGTCGGTATGCGTTTGAAGGTTGAGCAGAGCACGCCGATACGCGCCGCGGCGTTGACAGCCGACGGCACATGGCATGTTGGCGGCGTCTATCTTGAAGCGGCGGGCGGCGGGTGCACATCGCCTGCGGCCGCACGCTCGGTCGCCAATTGGTGGGATACACTGGGCGAGGCACAGGGTCGTGTGTGGCCCGCAGCGGACGGATATTCGCGTGTCCGCTTCCGCATCCGGCATCCGATGGACACCGGGCTCGCCAAGGACAACACGCCTGCCTACTTCATCGAATCCATCGATCTGAAGTCTGAATCTGGCTCGGTTCTCGCAACGCTGAAGACATTTGAACCCGTCGGCGAAGACCCGACAATCACGCTTCTCGTCAAGCTGCCGCCGAATGAAACCGCCATTTCGATCGATGGCCGGGACAACAACGGTCAGATTTACCGCGCGAACATCCCCACACCGCGCACCGACGCAACGTCGCGTCAACCGTCGTGAACGGCGCACGACCCCCGCGGACTTTTGACCGGCGGTCGCTGCTGAAGGTGTCGGCGGCGGCGGCCTACCTTGCGCTGCTGCCACGCGCTGAAGAACTGGCCGCCGCTCCGCTCAACTACGAACTCAAGCCGACAAAACTTGAGGACGGGATCTGGATGATCCCCGGCGCTCAGGACGCTATTACGATGGCGAACGGCGGCGCCATTGCGAACATCTCGATCCTCGATACCGACGCGGGCGCGATTATCGTCGACACCGGGCCGTCACGGCGTTTCGGTGAGGCGCTCGTCAAGCTTGCACGTGAGCTCACCGGCAAGGATGTTGCGCGTGTCTACAACACCCATTTCCATCCCGATCATGTTTTTGGAAACCAAGCGTTCGACGCTAAGGTCATCGCGGCACCGCAAGGCGTGATCGATGGGTTGAAGGTTGCCGGAGAGGGCTTTGCCGACTCGATGTATCTCATCGCCGGCGACTGGATGCGCGGTACCGAGGTCGTCCTACCCGGCGTTGCGTTGACGAGCGACGTCGAGGACTTCGGCAATCGCCGCATCCGGCCGATGGCGATGCGCGGGCACACCGAGTCCGACCTTGTGCTCTTCGAAGAAAACTCGGGTCTGATGTTCGCGGGCGATCTGGTTTTTCTCGACCGCGCGCCGACGACACCGCACGCCGACATCGAACGCTGGCGCATCAGTCTCGCCAACCTCGGCGGTATTCCTCACAATCGCCTCGTTCCGGGACACGGTCCGGTTGAGGAAGGTGACAGGGGCATTGCGCAGACGCGGGCCTGGATCGAACTTATCGATGCGATGATCAAGGACGCGTTCGAGCGCGGCCTCGATATCAACGAAGCCATCGGGCTAGATCTCCCGGAGTGGACCCAGAAAATTGCCGTCGCTCGCTACGAGTACGAGCGCTCGGTTATGCATTTGTATCCGGTGCTCGAGGCCGAACGGCTGCCCAAGCTTAACAACAAGTCGTAAGCACCAGGACTTATTCCTGAAAACACGTTGGACTTTTGGCCAATAGACCAATTGCCAATTATTCCCTGTCAGTTGAAAAGAATAACGTCCCGGTCGGGGAAACTTCCCGCGCATTTCCTTGCACAGGCGCACAAGCGGAAGAGACCTGGAAACGAACCAAGGGGAAATGAATGACAGCCAACAAGTGGTTGGTCACCGCGGGCGCGCTTGCGCTTTCGGTTGGCCTTGCTCAGCCTACGTTCGCAGACGTCTCGATCGACTCGATCGTTAAGGATGCCGAGACCGCTGACGACGTCGTCAGCTACGGTCTTGGCCCGCAGGGCCAGCGCTACAGTGCGCTGGACAAGATCACCAAAGACAACGTCGACCAGCTCGTACCTGCTTGGGCATTGTCCCTCGGTGGTGAGAAGATGCGCGGTCAGCAGGCGCAGCCTCTCGTCAAGGACGGCGTGATCTACTTCACCGGTTCCTATAGCCGTGTCTGGGCCGTCGACGCCAAGACCGGTCACGAGTTGTGGCAGTATGATGCGCGTCTGCCGGAAGGCATTCTGCCGTGCTGCGACGTCATCAACCGCGGCGCTGCTCTGATCGGCGACAAGGTGATCTTCGGCACGCTCGACGCCAAGCTCGTCGCACTTGACCAGAAGACAGGCAAAGTTGTCTGGACCAAGACGATCGACGATTTCAAGGGCGGCTACTCCTACACTGCCGCACCTCTGATCGTGCCGTCGTCGGCCCACGGTCCGCTGATCGTGACCGGCGTCTCGGGCGGCGAATTCGGCATCGTCGGCCGTGTCGAAGCCCGCAAGGCAGACAACGGCGACCTCGTTTGGACGCGCCCGACCATCGAAGGTCATGTCGGCACGCTGAACGGCAAAGACTCGACCATGACGGGCACGAAGAACGAAACCTGGAAGGGCGACCTCTGGAAAACCGGCGGCGGCGCGACGTGGCTCGGCGGCACCTACGATCCGGACACGAAGCTGATCTTCATCGGCACCGGCAATCCCGGTCCATGGAACAGCCACATGCGCCCGGGCGACAACAAGTGGTCGTGCTCGCGCATCGCGATCGATCCCGAAACCGGCGACATCAAGTGGGGCTTCCAGACGACGCCGCACGACGGCTGGGACTTCGACGGCGTCAACGAAGTCATCTCGTTCGACCTCGACGGCACGAAGGCTGCCGCGACGGCCGACCGCAACGGCTTCTTCTACGTTCTGAACCGCGAGAACGGTAAGTTCATTCGCGGTTTCCCGTTCGTCGAGAAGATCACGTGGGCAACTGGCCTCGATGAAAACGGCCGTCCGCTCTACGTCGCCGACAACCGCCCAGGCGACCCCAAGGATTCCAAGGACGGTAAGAAGGGCGCGAGCGTCTTTGCCGTACCGAGCTTCCTCGGCGGCAAGAACCAGCAGCAGATGGCCTACAACCCCGGCACCAAGCTGTTCTATGTCCCGGCCAACGAGTGGGGCATGGACATTCACAACGAGCCGGTCACCTACAAGAAGGGCGCTGCGTATCTCGGCGCAGGCTTCACCATCAAGCCGATCTTCGATGACCACATCGGCGCTCTGAAAGCCGTCGACCCGGCATCGGGCAAGATCGTCTGGACCGTCAAGAACAGGGCTCCGCTCTGGGGTGGCGTCCTGACGACTCCGGGCCTGGTGTTCTATGGAACGCCTGAGGGCGACCTGAAGGCGGTTGATGCGACCGACGGCAAGGAGCTGTGGCACTTCAACACTGGCTCGGGCATCGTCGCTCCTCCGATCACGTGGGAGCAGGATGGCGAGCAGTTCGTATCGGTGCTGTCCGGCTGGGGTGGTGCAGTTCCGCTCTGGGGCGGTGAAGTGGCCAAGACGGTCGCCAACCTGAACCAGGGCGGTATGCTCTGGACGTTCAAGCTGCCGAAGCGCGTCGCAGCAAACTAATTGACCACGCACGAGTTGGATGCGGGGCAACCTTGGGTTTGCCCCGCATTTTTTTTTGCCTTCCCTATGGTCGGCGCGGCCTGTACCTGCGTAGGAGGCACAAGCTCGACTTCGTTTCGCTGGAAGCTCTTCGCCGTGATGGATCGCTCTGGTGGCCGCCGTGCTCTTGGCGCCTTGTTCACGCTGGTGATTGCGACTGTGAGCCCAAGCGGCGCGCAAGTACCCGCCGTCGATACGGCCCTCATTTTGGCAATCGACGTCTCGAACTCGGTCGACGACGCGCGCTATGGGCTGCAGATGGAAGGAGTCGCTCGCGCGCTGGAAGACGCTGAGGTCATCGCTGCCATTTCGGGCGGCGGCATGGGTTCGATCCTTCTGACGATCGTCGCCTGGTCCGACCGGGCGGAGGTTGCGTTGCCCTGGCAGATCATCGCGAGCGCAGAGGACGGCCGCAAGGCCGCGCAGTCGGTGCGCGGTCTGCCGCAGCGACGTGGGGAATACACGTGCGTCGCGCGGATGATGTGGTTCGTCAACAATGTCGTGATTCCAACGGCTCCCGCGTAAGCAGCCCGGA
>CADECN010000035.1 GCA_902825785.1 uncultured Hyphomicrobium sp.
TATCAGCCTCGCCGTCCTTGCCGCGTCGGCAGGGACTGCGGCCGCGCAAGCACCTGTGACCGCCGCGCCCGATACCCGCTCGTTCATCGCCTTTGCCCGCAAGGCTCTAAAATGGGACGAGCCGTTGGAGCCCTTCAAGGTCGCAGGCCCCATCCACTTTGTCGGCACGCACGGGCTCGGCGCATGGCTGTTCGCGACGCGCGACGGGCTGCTGCTGCTCAACACGGCAATGCCGGGTTCCGGACCGATGATCGCGGATTCCATTCGCAAGCTCGGCTTCAAGCCGGAGGACATCAAGATCATCGCCAACGGGCACGCCCATCTCGATCACGTCGGCGGACACGCCTACATGAAAGCTCTGTCGGGTGCGCAGGTCGTGACCATGGATGGCGATGTCGCCGTCATGGAGAGCGGCGGCAGGGATGACTTCTTCTACAGCCGCGAACTCGACGTGATGGGTTTTGAACCGGTGAAGGTCGATCGTGCGCTGCATGATGGCGATACCGTCACGCTCGGCGAGGTGACGTTGACGGCGCGCAAGACTCCGGGGCACACGAAGGGCACGACGACGTTCGTTGCCAGTATCTCAGACGACGGCAAGGAGTACACGGTGGTCTTTCCCGACGGCGTCAGCGTCAATCCGGGATATAAGCTTACCGGCGTGCCTTCGTATGAGGGCATCGCTGACGACTACCGCCGCACGCTGCAGACGCTTGAAGCGTTGGTGCCCGATATCTGGCTGGCCGCGCACACCGAGTGGTTCGATTTCGACGGCAAGCGCGTGCGTGCGCAGAACAACGGCGCGGCGGCGTGGGTAGATCCAGATGGTTATCGCGCATTCATCGCCAGTCGACGCAAGCTGTTCGAGGAGCGGCTCGAATTGGAAGGCGGCTCAAAGTAGCGTGCGCGCTTTCGTATCGATGGAACCAAACGGCGTAATGCGCGTTTGTCGTCCGCTCGCTTTGCGCTCCGATGAATAGGCAACCCAAAAATCAAAGCGCCATCTAAGGGTTGACCGCGTGCTTCAATCCGACCAGCATGCCGGCGCGATGCCCGATCAGACAAACATACTTCGAGCCCTGGGCAGTTCGATTTTCCAAGCGACCGATGGAAGACCGGCCACCCAAACCCGGCAGTCGGCGGCGCGCGTCGTGCGCTATGGAATCGGCGCTGCGATCGTTGCGCTGATATCGACGCTTGTGCTCGCTCCACTGTTAACCTCGATCATCGATGACTGGTCGCGGCGCGACGTCGAGCTGCGATCCCGTCTCGTATTCAATTCGATGCAAGATCCGCTTGCGGCCATGCTTGCCAACAACGAAACCGCGCGCATCCAGAACATGTTCGAGAACGTGGCGACCGATGCGCGGGTCATGGCGCTCGCGTTCTGTCGGGGTGATGGTCCGCCGGAGGTTGCCTCGAAGCTGATGCCTGCATCACTTACATGCGAAAAGATCGCGCGCGGCGACAGCGAAAGCTTCTCATCCCTTGTGGTCAATGGTCGCGATGTGCTCGTCGGCGCGTTTCCGATATCCACGCGCGAGGTCAGCGGTCATTTCATCATCGCGCATGATTTGAGTTTCGCGGCACGGCGCGGGGCGGAAGCGCGCAGATACATGGCGCTCGTGCTCGGCGGCATCGTGCTGCTCAGCGGCGCGTTCGCAATCGGTCTCGTGCTGTTCCTGATCCGTAGGTGGATGCAGACGTTCAAGCGCGCGGTGAAGGGCGCGACCGCTTACGATGCGCCGCAGGAGGTCAAGGGCGGCTTCGGCGTGCTCGATGGCGAAATGCGCCTCGTTCTGCGCCAACTCAGGATTGGGCGCGGGTCGATCGATGTCGACAACGTCGGATGGAACAAAGACACGCTGCGCCAGATCATGGCGGCGGAACTGCCGGGCGTCGAAGTGATGGTCGTCGCCAATCGTGAGCCCTACATCCATAATCAAGAGGGAAACGGCATCGCCGTGCAGACTCCGGCGAGCGGCCTCGTCTCGGCGCTCGAACCCATCATGCGGGCCTGCGGCGGGACCTGGATCGCGCACGGCAGCGGCACGGCCGACAAGGAGACGGTCGACGTGCACGATCGCCTTCGCGTTCCGCCCGATGCGCCTGAGTACGTGTTGCGGCGCATCTGGATCAGTGAAGCAGAGCAGGACGGCTACTATTATGGGCTCGCCAATGAAGGGCTCTGGCCGCTGTGCCACATCGCCTTCACGCGGCCCGTGTTCCGCGCATCCGACTGGGCCGCGTATCGTGCGATCAACGAGCGTTTCGCAGATGCCGTCGTCAGCGAGGCCAAGACCACGAACCCGATCGTGCTCGTGCAGGACTATCATTTCGCGCTACTGCCGCGCATGCTGCGCGAACGCCTGCCGGATGCCACGATCATCATGTTCTGGCACATTCCGTGGCCGAACTCGGAGACGTTCGGCATCTTCCCGTGGAAGGAAGACATCATCCACGGGCTGCTCGGCAGCACGATCATCGGATTTCACACGCAGTTTCACTGCAACAACTTCCTGGAAACGGTCGACCGCTTCGTCGAAAGCCGCATCGACCGCGAGCACGAGTCCGTGACGCTCAAGGGACACGAGACATTCGTCAGGCCGTACCCCATTTCCGTCGACTGGCCGCCGGCGGCGCTCAAGCATCAAAGGAGCATTGCCGAGTGCCGGGAAGCGGTGCGTGCGCGGCTCAGACTGCCGCATGACTGCCGGATCGCGGTCGGGATCGAGCGGTTCGACTATACCAAGGGCGTCCTCGACCGGATGCGGGCCGTTGAGTGCATGCTGGAGCAGCATCCGGAGTGGGTCGGGCGTTTCACGCTCGTGCAGGCGGCAGCGCCCACGCGCAGCAAGCTGCCGACCTATCGCGGCTTGCAGGAAGAGGCGATGCGGGTCGCGGGCGAGATCAACAAGAAATACCCCGATGCGGCGTGTCCGCCGATCACCCTCATCGTTCGCCACCATGAGCCGGGCGAGGTGTTTGAGCTGTTCCGTGCGGCGGATGCGTGCATCGTGTCGAGCCTGCACGACGGCATGAACCTGGTCGCCAAGGAGTTCATTGCGGCGCGCGACGACGAGCGGGGCGTGCTGCTGCTTTCGAACTTCGCGGGCGCCTCACGCGAGCTGTCGGAGGCGATGATCATCAACCCCTACGACGCCCAGTCGATGGGAGAAGCCTTGCACCAGGCGCTGACGATGCCGGAGGCCGAACAGCACGAACGGATGCGGCTGATGCGCGAGCAGGTTCGCACCCGCAACGTCTACCGCTGGGCCGGCCAGATGCTGATCGACGCCAGCGCCATCCGCAAAAAGCAACGCATCGAGCGCATCGCATCGTCACCCCGCGGCGCGGACGCCGCGGGGTAGCCTGCGCACCCAAGGCCGAGCGCGATCACGACAAATTGCGCGACGCCTCCACCCTATTGAAGCGGCGGCTTTAGATCCCATTTGAGGGCTCATTCCGGCGTTCGATGTCCAGGCGCCGGGTCAACCGCAACGCTATAGAGGAGAAGTGGACACGCTCCCCACGGAGACCAACCATGCGTCCGATGCATTCCGTCGAGGCCGCGCCGCGCGGCCATTGGGTCGGTGACGGCTTTCCCGTCCGCTCGCTGATCTCGCACCACACCCATGGCACCGCCATCAGCCCGTTCCTGCTGCTCGACTACGCGGGTCCCGCCACCTTCAATGCGGCGGACAAGGCGCGCGGCGTCGGCGAGCATCCGCATCGCGGTTTCGAGACCGTGACCATCGTCTATCAGGGCGAACTGGAGCACCGAGATTCCGCCGGCAACAGCGGAAAAATCGGTCCGGGCGATGTGCAGTGGATGACGGCGGCCTCGGGCGTTCTGCACGAGGAGTTCCATTCGCCCGAGTTCACCCGCAATGGCGGGGTGCTCGAGATGGTGCAGTTGTGGGTCAATCTGCCGGCCAAGGACAAGATGGCGTCGCCCGGCTACCAGACGCTGATGGCGACCGACATTCCGTCGGTGCCGTTGGCGGATGGTGCGGGCACGTTGCGCGTCATCGCGGGCGCATACGAAGGCCACAAGGGTCCGGCGCGCACGTTCACGCCGGTCAACGTCTTCGATGTCCGGCTCAACCGCGATGGCAGGGTGCGTCTCAGCCCGCCCGGCGATCACACGGTGCTGGCGATCGTGCTGTCCGGCACGGTGCTCGTAAACGGCGAGGACGTCGCGCGCGAGGCTCAGGTCGTGCGTTTTGAGACGGCGGATGGCGACATCACGTTCGAGGCCAACAACGAGGCCAAGGTGCTCGTGCTGACCGGCGCGCCGCTCAACGAGCCGGTGGCGGCCTACGGACCGTTCGTCATGAACACGACGGACGAGATCCGGCAGGCGATCGAGGATCTGAACCACGGCAAGTTCGGCGCTCTTTCAAGCTGAGCCGGCTGATCGACCAGACGGAAGGCCCCGTCCTAAAGGCGGGGCCTTTTGCCGTGTGCGGAAAGATAGCGGCGCCACGACCACTTGCGCGGGCGCGCCAAACAACCGAAAACTGGCTTGAGCGCAGCGCGGAATATCTTCGGCGCCGCTGAAAAGATTAACCTTTTCCGCCACGGTTGCCCGCATGTCATCGCCGACGACGTCTATTCCTAATTTCGCGAACGTGCCGCTCGCGGCCGATGTTCCGGTTGCGGCTGGCGAAGAGCCCAAGTCGCCGGTCTGGGAGACGCCGGAAGGCATTGCGGTCAAGCCCGTCTACACGGGTGCCGACACGGCGGGTCTCGATTTCCTCGACACCTATCCCGGCATCGCGCCGTTCGTGCGCGGACCCTATCCGGCGATGTACGCGCTGCAGCCGTGGACCATCCGGCAGTATGCCGGCTTCTCGACGGCGGAAGATTCCAACGCCTTCTACCGCCGCAACATCGCGGCCGGACAGAAGGGCCTTTCCATCGCTTTCGATCTGGCGACCCATCGCGGCTACGATTCCGATCATCCGCGCGTCAAAGGCGACGTCGGCATGGCGGGCGTCGCGATCGACTCGATCTTCGACATGCGCGTGCTGTTCGACGGCATCCCGCTGCAGGACATGACCGTGTCGATGACCATGAACGGTGCGGTGCTGCCGGTGCTCGCGCTCTTCATCGTGGCGGGTGAGGAGCAGGGCGTCAGCCCGCAAAAGCTCGCGGGCACGATCCAGAACGACATCCTCAAAGAGTTCATGGTGCGGAACACCTACATCTATCCGCCCGCACCCTCGATGCGCATCGTGTCCGACATCTTCGCCTACACCAGCGCGCACATGCCGAAGTTCAACTCGATCTCGATTTCCGGCTATCACATGCAGGAAGCGGGCGCGACGGCCGACCTGGAACTCGGGTACACCATCGCCGACGGTATCGAGTACGCGCGCGCGGGTGTCGCCGGCGGCCTCGACATCGACGCGTTCGCGCCGCGGCTGTCGTTCTTCTGGGCGATCGGCATGAACTACTTCATGGAGATCGCCAAGATGCGCGCCGCGCGTCTGCTGTGGGCGAAGCTGATCAAGGAAGAGTTCAAGCCTAAGGATTCGCGATCCCTGTCGCTGCGCACCCATTCGCAGACGTCGGGCTGGTCGCTGACCGCGCAGGACATCTTCAACAACGCGACGCGCACCTGCCTGGAAGCGATGGCGGCGACGCAGGGCCATACGCAATCGCTGCACACCAACGGCCTCGACGAAGCGATTGCGCTGCCGACAGACTTCTCGGCCCGCATCGCGCGCAACACCCAGCTTCTGCTGCAGCAGGAAAGCGGCACCTGCCGCACCATCGACCCGTGGGGCGGTTCGCACTACGTCGAGCGGCTGACCTACGAACTTGCGCAGAAGGCGATGGCGCACATCACCGAGGTTGAGGAATTGGGCGGCATGGCGAAGGCGATCGCCGCCGGCATCCCGAAGATGCGCATCGAGGAGGCCGCGGCGCGGACGCAGGCGCGCATCGATAGCGGCCGGCAGACCATCACCGGCGTCAACAAGTTCCAGATCAAGGGCGACAAGGAGATCAACTTCCTCAAAGTCGACAACCACGCGGTGCGCGAAGCGCAGCTCGGCAAGCTGGCGCGGCTCAGGGCCGAGCGAAACGAGGAAGAGGTGCAGGCCGCGCTCGACGCCTTGACCGAGGGCGCCAATGGCAACGGCAATCTGCTTGACCTTGCTGTGCAAGCCGCGCGCAAAAAGGCGACGGTCGGCGAGATCTCGTTCGCGCTTGAGAAGGTCTTCACGCGGCACAAGGCCGAAATCCGCGCCATCAGCGGCGTCTACAAGAAGGAAGCGGCGATGAACCCGAGCCTCGATCGCGTCAAGCGCCTGGTCGAGCAGTTCGACAAGAATGACGGCCGCCGCCCGCGCATCCTGATCGCCAAGCTCGGGCAGGATGGTCACGACCGCGGCCAGAAGGTCATCGCGTCGGCGTTCGCGGATCTCGGCTTCGACGTCGACATCGGGCCGCTGTTTGCGACGGCGGACGAGGCGGCGCGGCAAGCGGTCGAGAACGACGTGCACGTTGTCGGCGTCTCGACCATGACGGCCGGTCATCTGACGCTG
The DNA here is from genome assembly GCA_902825785.1 of uncultured Hyphomicrobium sp. Taxonomy (GTDB): domain Bacteria; phylum Pseudomonadota; class Alphaproteobacteria; order Rhizobiales; family Hyphomicrobiaceae; genus Hyphomicrobium_B. Next base: position 6,558 of record CADECN010000035.1, read on the forward strand.
GTGCCGGAACTGAAGGCCGCACTCGACAAGGAAGGGCGCGGCGACATCATGGTCGTGGTCGGCGGTGTCATTCCTCCACACGACTACGACGCTCTGTTCAAGGCTGGCGCGAAGGCCGTGTTCGGGCCCGGCACGAACATTCCGGAAGCCGCCGCCGATCTGGTCGAGAAGCTCAACGCGCAGCTCGGCTACGCGGACAAGCTGGCGGCGGAGTAGCGGGCTGGCACCACTAGTGCGGCAATCCTAACTTCGCAGCAATTGCAACCAGTAGTGCTGAAAAAATTGCAACTATTGCTCCCACAACGATGCTGTCGGAGTTCCGCGAGATGAAGGACGGCGAGCCTTCGTCATTCGGAGGAATTTGGTTGAAGGTCGCAGAGTCGGTAGGAGGTATACACCGAGTTTGCGCGTCATTTAATATGCGGATGATCTCATCGCTGAGAGCGATCATTTTTGGAGTTCTCGAAATGCCGTGAAGAATTGTTCCAAAATTGTCGACGACCAAACGCAGGCGCGAGTGCTCGATTGTAGGGTCGACAAAATCAATCTCGAAGTGGCCCTCTAATGCATGCCAATGAAGTGCTAGGTCTTCAATGTCATCAAATTGGCGTTTCTCATCCCCAAGCCAGACGTCAAAATCGTGTCGCGTCAAGCTTAGGATACGTCGCACGTGACTTAATCGCAGAGAAATTTCAAAATATCCGCTATTCCAAACCAATTCGGGCTTCAGTCTAGCCATGTCATTGTCTCATGAAATAAAAAGGACGTGGAACGTCACGCGACTATTTTAGCCCTCTTAGAGCCTCAAGTATTTTTACGCCAGCGTCCCAATCGAGACCTTCTCCAGAATATTGGCAGCGATAAAGTCCTTGGAGGTTTGTCGGCAATTCAAGCCCGTCCGGTACCACAAGTACGAATCGATCCTTATACAACGCCATTGCTGCTCCGATTTCGATAAGCACGTTGGGATTGATCGATGTGTGTTGATTTCCCTGGTCGTCGATCAAAGCTTTTTCAACTGCGACGTGGATCACAGCGGCCCCGCATGTCCGCATGTCATCCATCACCTTTTCCGGAACACCTTTTGCGGTTGTTTCCCGCTGAATCGATACTACTGGGACAAATCCGCCAACGGTCACAGCTTTTTTTATCTGCTCGAGAATCCGTGTGTTCTTGCCATGAGTAATGAAGACGCGGTCGCTGGAGCCGTCGTCGGCGCGCGCTTTGAATATTGCAGGGCCTGTTTCAATCGTTGTTTTTCCGGGTGCCTCTTCAGCATGTTCTCCGCTTGGACCCCTTTGCGTAGCTTGCTCCGATCTCGGCCGCGCCATTGGCGTGTCCAGCGCGACGAACGGACCGGTTCGAGTGGGCTGAACTATTCCTGTAAATTCGCCGTTCTTTCGAATGATCTCGGCAGCACCCTCAACTCTGTCTTTTGGTAGGCCCAATTGTACGAGTACGTTCTGAGCGATGTCCTCCCGCGGAAGCTTTGCTCTGTTGTAACGCTCCAGAAACTCCCTCAAGATCTTCGGTCGGAGCAATGCCTCTATCATCGCTCGCACATCCTCGTCATCGTCCGTCGGAGCAACGATTTTTCGCCCTAAGTCGGTGAGCGAAATCTGTGTCGCGTTATATCCGCCTTCCGTGAGACCGTACGCGATTGATGCCCCGCACATCATGCGCCAACCGCTGCTCGTTGGGCTGAGGTCAAGAGCCAAGGCTATTTGATGTGGAGCTCCTCCCCGGCCTGCAAAGTTGTCCCAAATTGCTCGCGATATTCGAAGCGCTTGTTCGAGCGTCATTGATGGGAAATCTGACTGGCTAACTTTGCCACGCCGGTTATCGTATTCTTCTTCGTCCGTTCTCTTTTTGACCATGAAAAACCTCTCTTGCCGATAATTAACCAAAAGTAACCAAGAGTGGCGTGGTCGTCAACCTGGTGCTCATGAATGACAGAATGTTTTTTGTTTTTTATCAATAAAAACAGTATATTGATTGTTATGTAAATTCATTTTTTCTGTGTGTCATTTCACGTTTGATGAATATCTGGCTGAGGCGCGCTGGAAAAGGAAGGGCGCGGCGACATCATGGTGGTGGTCAGCGGTGTCATTCCTCCGCACGACTACGACGCTCTGTTCAAGGCTGGCGCGAAGGCCGTGTTCGGTCCCGGCACGAACATCCCGGAGGCCGCCGCCGATCTGGTCGAGAAGCTCAACGCGCAGCTCGGCTACGCGGACAAGCAGGCGGCGGAGTAGCGAGCCCAAATCCTGTTACACGCCTCGCGCGCTTGGGCATCCATTACGGTTAAAGCTATCGACTTGTCCGCTGACTAGAGCAGTGCGGACGATCTTGCCCGTGCGGAAGCCGGTGCTCGTGGCGCTAATCTCACCCGGCAGTCGCGTTGCGCCCTTTTGTTGTAGGTTGAGCGCCGCCCGTCAATTAGGGTGGGTGTGCTTCGGGGGGTGCGTCCAGTTTTTGGGGGTGCCAGGAGGAGCAAATGTTTGTTCGGACTTCTGTTGTCGCCGTTTTTCTTTTTCTCGCACACACAGCACTCGCAGCTGATCCGCCCACGGCCATACTTTTCGAGAACGTTCGCATCTTCGATGGCAAGAGCGATGCTCTAAGTGCGAGCATGAATGTTCTCGTGCGCGGCAACACGATCGAGAAGATCTCGAAAGCCGCCATTCGAACCGATGGCGATCCCCCAGTCAAAGTCATAGCTGGCGGCGGGCGTACGCTCATGCCGGGTCTCATCGACGCGCATTGGCATACGATGCTTGTTCGGCCCACACCGGCAGCGCTGCTGACCGATGACATCGGTTACTTGAACCTGGTGGCGGGCGACGAGGCTACCGACACCTTGATGCGCGGGTTCACCACTGTTCGCGACGTGGGCGGGCCATCGTTCGGGCTCAAGCGCGCGATCGACGAGGGCATCGTCGACGGCCCTCGCATCTATCCATCCGGCGCAATTATCACCGTTACCAGCGGTCACGGCGATTTCCGCCAGGCGAGTGAACTGCCTCGCGTCATCGGGGCACCGCTGTCGCGTCAGGAGCAAACCGGGGCCGCCATGGTCGCCGACAGCGCAGACGAAGTGCGTGTGCGGGTGCGTGAGCAACTGCTGAAAGGCGCCTCCCACATCAAGCTCACGGCCGGCGGCGGTGTTGCCTCGCCCAACAGCCCGCTCGACGCGTCGACGTTTACGGAGGCCGAACTGCGCGCCGCCGTAGAGGCGGCGGAGAACTGGGGCACCTATGTCACTGTGCACGCTTACACGCCTGTTTCGATCCAGCGTGCGATCGCCGCTGGCGTGAAGTGCATCGAGCACGGCCACCTCATGGACGAGGAGACCGCTAAGCTTATCGGCGAGCGCGGAATCTGGCTCAGTACTCAGGCGTTTCCGGACGAGTTGGCGGACGCGTTTCCGCCAGGCTCGCAAGAGCGCGCCAAGGCATTCACCGTGTTTGCGGGCACGGACAAGACCATCGGGCTTGCCAAAAAATACAAGCTCAAAACGGCGTGGGGCACGGACATTCTCTTCTCCCGGAGGCTCGCGGAGCGACAGGGCGAGCTGCTCGTCAAATTCACGCGCTGGTATACGCCTGCCGAAACGCTCGTCATGGCGACCGGAACCAACGCCTCGTTGCTGGCCATGTCTGGGGAACGCAATCCGTATCCCGGAAAGCTGGGTGTGGTCGAAGAAGGGGCGCTGGCTGACCTTCTGCTTGTCGACGGTGATCCCATCGCCGACATCACGTTGATCCAGGATCCGGCAAAGAACCTCGTTGTCATCATGAAGGACGGCAAAATCTACAAGAATGCATTGTAGAGGTCGGGTGCCCTGCTCCCGGTGCGGAACTCGGCGCGCGTGCCCATTAGCAGGCACGCGGCAAATCAATCCGGTCTGCGCCTATGCCCGCTTCGGGACATGATCGAGGGGCGCGCCCGCGGGGATCAACGGCTCGCGCCTGACACTTTGGCCGAAGTCCTTCAGTATCTTGCCGAAGTGAACCGCCGTCCATGAGTGCATGTAGGGCAAGTCGATGGCCTTACGCTCCTTGGGATCGACGGTGAGATTGACGATGTGCGGCGACGCGAGCTTCTCCGCAGGTTCGAGCGAAGACCGCTGAAGGTGCGTCACCATTTTGAAGTTGCGCCACTTCACTCCGTAGAGCGTGTCTCCCATCCAGAACGGAAAGCCCTCGCGGGCTGAGTTCGGTTGGGCGCCCTCCAGGAACGACCGCTGGTCAACGCCATCGATGACACGGTCCGTCGGGATGTCGGCGCCAGCCCATCGGATAAGCGTGGTGAACATATCCGTGATGTGGACAATGTCGTTGGTTTGCCGACCTGGTGGAACGTGATGCGGATATCTCACTAGGCAAGGCGTTCGCAGCGAGCCTTCCATCGCGGTAAAGTAGGAGCCGTCGAAGAACCCGGCTGTACCGCGCCATGGCTCAAGCTCTTCTGGGCCGTTGTCGCCGGAAAACACAACAATGGTGTTCTCTTCGACCCCCAACTCTTTCAGCGTGTCGAGTATCGCTCCGAAATCCGAATCCAGTTCCAGAAGACAATCGGCCCAATCACCTTGCCCGGATTTTCCCTTGAACTCCGCGCGGGGAATTGTGGGCATGTGCATGAGCGAGTGGTTGAAATACAGGAAGAACGGCGTTTTGGCTTCAACGCTCCGTCTCATGAACGACTTGCTACGCGCGAGGAACTCGGCGTCGATGTCGCGTCGGACGTCGAGAGTGAGCTGTTGGAGCTCTTGAACCTTTTCTCTCTTTCGGCTCTCAAGCACACGGGTGACGCCATCGCGGCGGGCATCGTACCAGGGATCGTCCGGCCAGTAACTCTCGTCCCAAGTGCGTGGAATGCCGTACCACTCATCGAATCCCTGGTCGGTCGGCCAGCGTCCTTGCGCCGCTCCGATGTGCCATTTGCCGACGCACGCTGTCGCATAGCCATTTTCGGAAAGCACGTCGCCCATGGTCCGTTCCCATGCGACGAGTCCCCCGTCATCGCCGGGAAGTGCAACCGTGTGGTTGCCAGAGCGGATGGCATATCGACCCGTCATCAACGCTGATCGCGAAGGCGTACACTGTGCCTCAGGCGCGAAGTTGAGAAGCTTCAGGCCCTCGTTCGCGAAGGCATCAATGCGGCGCGTGTCGGCGCCGCGCAGAATGCCGCCGCCATAGCAGCCAAGTTCGCCATAACCGAGATTGTCGACGAGAAAATAGACGATGTTAGGGGGGCGGCCGTCCTTCGGACTGACCGCATCTCCCTCAGCAGCAGCCGTTCGAATTTGAAGATTGGGATTCAGCACGGAGGCCGCCGCGACCGATGTGCCAGCCACCAGTATGTCCCGGCGGTTGAGAAACGCGGCGTTCGTAGACAAAGGCTCGCGCGGTTCGTCTGTGTTCATCGCCTACTCTCCTGCGTTAAGCGGAGGCCTGCTCGCTCGCGGACGGTATGGAAACCGCATGCTCCCGTCCCGCTCAATTCTTAGCGTAGCGCACGTCGATGATAAAAGACGTTATTCCCGGCGGGTGTGGTGTATCCGGCCCGGCGTTTCTGACGGCACTTTGGCCGGATGAACGTCCGAATTGACAATGGTCACCAGGAGCAACTTGCGAATTATAACGTAGTCTGGATTCTTTGCGCGGCTGCTGGAAGTCAGGAGGGGCCTATGCGAAGCAAAAGCCGACTGCCGCTGTTGGTCGCCTGTCTGTTGGGCGCATGGGGACCGATCGCGGGTGTCTCGCCCGCAGCCGCGCAGGCGCAGCCGGAGGATGGTCCGCTGAGCGACCCCGGCGTCGTACCCGATGATCTGCTGACGCTCGTCGTCGGAACGCGCTTCGTGACCGCACCCGCGAACGAGGCGTCGCTCAAGGCCCAGTTCAGCGAGGCGCGCATTCCGATTGCGGCATTCAACGATACCGACAACTGCATCGACCGGCGCGCGCTCGAAGCGGCGCAGGATTATTTCGGCACGCTCGGCCGCGCGCTCGGCAAGGCCGGCTACTACTATCTCGTGCCCGACGATGACGTTGCAGAATTCGCGTCGGCCTGCGAGACGAGCCACGGACGGCCTGCGAAAGCCTGGGCGCGGGACAAGGTCAAGATCATCGCCTTTGGCCGCGTGGTGCCGACGGACAGCGCGGCGGCTCTCGAAGAGTCCATTCGTTGAGCGATCTGGTACGCTTGCGCCGGCACAGATGCCCAACGTGTACCGTTGGAGCTATCTCTGGGCGCGCCGCTCATCATCTGGATGCGCGTCGTCGTCAACGTGCTCGTTCGAGGTCGAAGTGCGCGAGCAACTGAAAACCTACGTAGTCCGATGGCTTCGGAAATGCCGATCGATGGTATGCGTTCCAGTAACTGACCACGCGGCTCGCCGTCGTGGCACTTAAACGGGCGTTGTCACGCAGAAATGTATGATACGCGCGAGGATCAAGCTCGTGTCCGCGCTCGTGGATGGCATGTAGAATCTCCACGACATAATCACCGACGAGTCGAATGATGAATGGGATGACCCAGGGCTCGTTCAGGTCGGATAGGCTTCGAACGGCTCGCTCTCGAACGAAGCCGTCGTGGCTGCGCGTGTGAAGGCAATCGATCATGTCCGATTGCGTCGATGAGAGGCCGGTGCGGCGATAGCCATCGGGATGAAAATGGATGCGTTCCGGGATTTGCAGCTCTTCAGCGCCGACCACCACGGGGAAGCAAGCTGTCGGAATACCGTGCGGCATGGCGGATAAGTGGCGCGCGATCTCGGACGCATCGCACGCCCGCTGCGAAGGGAAAGCTTTTCGAACAACGCAAGCGATCGCCATTTGCTGGGTTCTGCCTCGCGCGCCCGCTGCCGTGCGTCTGCGCTACATGCGGCTGAGGCTGACACGCGCACCCTGAAGGCCGGTGCCTTTTGTGTCGATGGTGACGGAGACCGATTGGCTTGTCGGCGTAAATGTCAAATCAAGCCTGCCCGCGAGGCTGCCGCCAAACTGCACATTGAGTTTGCCTGGCGCGGCGGTACCGGAGGCCTCGCCGGACGCGTTATAGGTTCGCTCCTCCCAGACGCCGGAGACCTTATCGCCTTCGGATTTTAACAACTTGCTGCGCAGTTCGAACTTCGACTCCGAGCCCTTGCAGCGGATCACGACGCTCATATTCGTACCGGCGCGATAATAGCCGTTGCAGTTGATGGCCTCGCTCGTTCCGTCCTCGAACAGCATGTTGCCGCTGCCGCGCCAGGAGCCGGCCAAAACATCGAGCGCCGTCTCAGCGCTTGCGGCATGGCTGAGAAGTCCCGCGAAGCTAGCGCTGAGCGTCAGCAACGCGAAAAAATTCTTGGTCGCGCGTGTTGTCGTCATTCTGACCGCCCCTCGTGCCGAAAACCGAAGCCAAGCACGCAAGCCGCCGTTGCGCAACCTGCGCGCCTGTTGCGCTTGGAACAGCGTCCTGAGCATTACGAGGACTACGCGTGGCGATCATAAGTCCAGGACGAAGCCGATGCTGCTGAAAGTGCTCGATATTGTTTTGAACGTTCTGCGTGGGGTCTGGCGGCCGCTCTACCGGCTCGATTCCAGGCGGCAGTGGTGGCATTATCTCGAGTACTGGTCGCATCGCGTGCAGGACATCGCGGCCGCTTTTTGCGTCGTGTTGTTTCCCTTCGGTATCGGCTTTCTCATCTACGACCGCTATGGCATCAACCCGACGGGTACCGTTGCCTTCACCGCGCTCCTCGCAATCCTATGGCTTTGCGTCGTTGCGCTGTCGTATGCGCGCGGCCGTGCGGTGGACTTGCGCGATGCGACGCCGCGAGACGACGAGCGTATTGAGTGAGACGCGCATTGGCGTACTCGGCAGCTCCCTCATTGTCGGGACGGCAATCGCGCTTAGCGCGCTCCCGGCCTCCGCGACAGACGTGTGCACGGTGCTGAAAAGTGCCGACGGGTTCGTGGCGTTGCGCGATGCGCCTTCGGCCAAGGGCGCGGAGATCGCGCGCGCCAAGCCGGGCGAGGCGCTCGTCATCCAGAAGACCGAGAGCGGCGATCTCATCGAGAAGGGACGCTGGATCAAGGTGTTCCATTTCCCCGGCGCGGTCATCCCGCAAGAGAGCGATCCCGAATACAATAAGGGCAGCGTCGGCTGGATGCATCGCAGTTTCGTTGCCGATTGCGGCTGACAAGCCGCTGATGCGGGCCATGCGAAAGAGGTGTAAGCTCAGCGTTCCAGGGTATCGGGGGAGGGCCGCCATGATGGTTGTGCGCACTCAATTCCGTTGGGCATACCGCGCGCTGTTTGTGGTCGGCGCGGCATTGGCGGGTAACAGCGCGATCAAGGCGTTTCTTCCGCCTGCTGAGGCGGCAAAGCCCGCGCTCATTTTTGACCAGTGCAATCAGACATCGGGCGACGGCATGGGACACGAGTGCCCGAACCCGACCGATCTCCTGATCCGGCCGAAGTACGAAGGCGGATTTTGTGGCGACTGGATGTGCTGTCCCGTCAATCCGGATGGCAAGACCTACAATTGCGCGGCTGCGACCAACCCGACGCTGGTCGGGCCGGGGATCAAGGACCGCTTCAAGGAGGTGATGGGCGACCGCGCCGGGACGTTCGATCCAGGCCCGAAGAAACGCGATCCCAAGGGTGAGGTTGCGCCCAAGCTCAAGCCGAAGACGCTGGAGCGGGAGTAGGGTGACGTAACCCATCAGCGGTGACACTTCACGGGCGCTGTGTGACACACGCCTCCCCGTTGGAACCTTTCAGCTTCCTAGGGACTTTCCCCCAATCCAGGGTGCTGTGGGCGTTTCTGGCAGCGACCGAATCGGCTCATACAGCGATTGAGCGGATAGGTGCGCGAGACGCTCAGTGGATCGGTGGATGGTTGGATTTATTGCTATTTTTGGAGCGGCACTTTCTGGCTATGCGAGCCTTGGAGCTTGGGCGATAGCGCTCGCCGCTCTCGCGCTGACATTTAGTTCCCGTGGGGACTATGATGATCTTTATCAGAGCTGGAATGATAGGGGTTCGGCACTTGGTCGGACCACGACGTTTCGAAGCACCCTCAACGCAGTAGTTGCTTCGGGCGGCGCATATATTGCTGGTTTTATCGTTCAAGCTCTCTAGCGTCAGAGCCACTCGGGCGCGTACTTGCCCTGGCGAGCCAAAGCAACATTTTCAAGGCCTTTTATTGCTTCGTGCTCGAGACGTCTATGATGCTTCCGAATCCAAATCCTAGAGGTTGGCAGCGAGCTTAGGATGCCGGCGTATGCATCAGCTGCATCGTCGAGGTGGTCTTTCGCAACTATCTTAGCACCGTTGTGGTGGCTCACGAACGCAGCAATGAGGTTGACATCTCCTTCTTCGACGAGATCCCAGCCCCTCATGGGCTTGTACGTTTTTCTCAGCGACCAAGCGCTGCCCGGCTTGGTCCGGCTCATGAGATCATAACCTCTTTGCGTACCTCTGAATGCCATATTTCCCGCTGCGTCCATATAAGACGCCTGAAGTTGAAGAATACCGGCGCGATATCTTTTCGCTCTCGCAACGATGATCGCCCGTTCTCTCGGTTCGGATAGCGCGGAGGCGATTTCCTCAAGTTTCTCATAAGCGTCTAGCGCCTGTTGTGTTTCGCCCATTTTTCGAAGCTGATGGGCCTCAAGCTCTTTGGCGTTGGCTCCACCGGCTTGCAACGCTGTTCGGAAAGAGTTGAGTGCAAATGTATTGCGCTCACTCGCGGCATCGGGCTTTTTTTCGGCGATGGACGCAGCGATTGCTCCACGCAGTACGTGCGCCGTCGCGTATTGATGTCTGAGAGAGTCTAAAGACGTTTGCGCAGTTTCGATTTGGCGCTCTATTTTTTCAATAGCTTTGGCCAACTCACATTCGGCGCTATTCTCTACCGTCGTGGCGAATGTGGTTCGGTCCCAGTTGCGCCGACGTAAGAAAGCTCTAAGTGGTGAATTTGCAAAAAGAGGCTGCGCCAGGGACACCGTTGGTCCGGGCCGGCGAATGGCGCTCAGAATGTGACGCTCTGCATTTCTGAGGCGTGCGTCGCTTTCTTCTAGGTACGTTTTGAGTCGCTTGTGGAGAATTTGCTCGCGGTAGCGCCACCATTTGTAGATTCCGAAAGACAGGCCAAACAGGCCAACAATCGCTTGCCCGTGTTTCTCCAATATCTGCCCAGCAATTTTGAAGAAGCCTGTGGTGCTTGCGCTCGCGTGGCCGAGTACTTCAGCGAAATATGTCGCTAAGCTCTCATTTTGGGTAATCAAGTCAAACGTCTGACAAAAATACTCCTGTGCCCCGCACTCCATCCCCGCACCCCAACGCAAAAGCCCGCAACTGCAATAAGCGTTAACTATGCCGGGAGCACTTGGGTCTGTACAGGCCTTACAACTTGAATCTCGTTCAGCCGTTTTGTGCGCCGCCGCCGATCTCATTGATCGATGATGATCGGACGGCGCGAGCGCTCGCCGCCCAGAATGCACATAACCGGCAGGCGCGACTGTGCCCAAGCTCAGGCTGGCGACTTCCAGACCGAGCCACCGGCAAAGGTCATGACGCAAACTTGAAAACCGCGCATATCCGCGCTGCCGCTCGAACCGCGGCCTGCTCTGCCAATAGCGGATGCCATCGCGCAATTTGCCCCAAGCACAACAATTGGTGGCCGCAGCACAGCTCGCGCCGCCTGCTCGTGGATGGCTGGTGACTATTCGCGTACCGCGAGCTACGCTAACCGACACTCTGGTTGACTGTTCGTCGACACGCGACGGAGGCTTCGATGCGGCGACTTGCTGCCATATGCCCGGCGTCAACCGTCTGTCTGGCCTGGTTCTGCGCTACAGGTCTTTTTGCGCAGCCCGCCGGCGCTCCGCCGGTAGGTTCCGACATCAGAGAAGGGCCCCGGTTTGTCGTCAAGGCGAAGGTCTTCGCAGCCAAGGACGAAACCGGATGGGACTTCTGGGGACATGACGAGGTCGTTATCGTTTTCCGGACACCGACGTATGCGCTCGTCGGTTCTGAGTATGGCTATATCGACAGTGACAGCGACCATCCGACGGCCGTAGATCAGGATCAAAACTGCATTACGCCCGCCATTGACCCCATTCGCGGCACGGGCAAATGGGCTTGCAGCGACGCCGGGGTGAACGGTCCGATCACGTTCAGCGTCGCTTTCTATGAGCAGGATGCCAATCCCCTGGGCTGGTTATGGCATCTTTTTCCGGCGTCATTCAACGCACCCCAGCAGACGGGAAGGGGGGAAGATATTTTTTCTCCGGTGGTTGAGTTCCCGCAGGAAAAGAGTCCCAACGATCTTATCGGCAAAGTAAATGTGAAAATCTCGCTCGAGACGTTGCTGCAAAAGTTGCCTCGGGTCGGCGACAGCTATCAGGACAAAGTAAGCCTTTACGGCGGGTGCGAAACGCCCTGCACGAGCGGCGACTCGACGGAATACGAAATGAGCTACGAGGTGCGCCGCGTGCGCGACGTCTCCGTTCCCGTCAACCGGTGACCGACGCACTTCGCAGTTCGGGGCATTCGCGGGGCTTCGGCATGATTTCCGTTTCCGCCTCTGGACCAAAGCCGCATATTTTCCGCCCCTTTTGATGCGTTTTTCGGTCCGGGGAGCAACCGCCGATCAGCGCTCGCGCGAAAACGCTCATCGAAAATGAGTTTATCCTCGCCCCTCGCGCCGTCCGCGCAATCGCGTCACCTGTGCTCGGGAATTTATCTCGCCAGAGGCGCGTCCCGGGGGCGCCCGACCGTGCGCAGGCTTCACACGCTTCTAGCTCAGACGTAAGGTGACGATCGACCGTCGATCTTCTGTTGCTGGGAGTACTTCGTGACTCGCGCTACCATGTTCCCGATGGGCCTCGTTGGTGCTCTTGTTGGCGCTGCGGCAGCGCTTATCGCATCCACGGCCCCCGTTGCGGCTGAGAACGGGTTTGAGAAGCGTCGCGACGACGCCCTCGCGGACTGTGGCCAAGAGCCGGGACTCATCGGTGGGCCGGTGTCCTCCTTCACCTACAAATGGTCCGCCGTTAATCAGGCGCGCCGGAAGGTCGAGGAAATGCCCTCCTTCATGCTCGAAGCGACAGACACAATGCTCTGCGTGAAAACCATTGAGTACGTGAGAACAGTTCCGGCCGCGAACGGACGGAACCTGGCCGAAGTCATAATGAGGGGTTACGGGCGGCTGAGGATCACGCCGATGGCGGTCAATGCCAGCGTGCCGTACTAGCATCTGAGGCACGAGCTGTCCGAGGCGGTTGCGTCCTCAATCGGCGCGTAGCGCCAAAAACTTTTTCTCGCCCTTTGCGTCGCTCGCATAATCGCATCACCTCGCCTCGCACCAACTCGCGGTCGGGGGTGAGGGCAGAGCCTTGGCGTGCGCCACAAGGGGTAATGGCCCAAGCCGCGCGCTGAAGCGAACCGGTCTGGTGCACAACGTGATCCCGGGAGCCAACCGGCGAGGAGGAGTAACGAACCTCCAGCTGGGCCGGTGGGTCGGAATGCTCTGCGGCTGGAGCGCACCTCGCGCCAGTATCTTTGCGAAGACACCGGCACAGGGTGGTGCTGGCGCGCTCCACACCTGGTTTTTATCCGTTGGCTTTTTGGCAGTCGGGACGTTGGCGTGCGCCCATTGTGAGCGCACGCCGCTGGTTGTCGTCTTTGGATGTTCGCCCGCTCGGGCCGCGCCGCGCGGGGCTACTTTTGTGCGATAGACCGGGGCGTGGCGGCGCGGTAGGGCGCAGTCGCCTTCAGTTTCCCTTCTGATAGGGTTCGCTGCATCGCACGCATGGT
>CADECN010000036.1 GCA_902825785.1 uncultured Hyphomicrobium sp.
TCACCTGCGTCACCGGCGTCTCGGGCGGCGGCAAGTCCACGCTGCTGATCGACACCCTCTTCAAGGCGGTGGCGCGCAAGCTCAACAACGCCAAGGACCACCCGGGCGAGCATGACCGCATCACCGGCATCGAGCACTTCGACAAGATCATCGACATCGACCAGTCGCCGATCGGGCGCACGCCGCGCTCCAACCCGGCGACCTACACGGGCGCCTTCACGCCGATCCGCGAGTGGTTCGCGGGGCTACCGGAAGCGAAAACACGCGGCTACGAGCCGGGCCGCTTCTCCTTCAACGTCAAGGGCGGGCGCTGCGAGGTCTGCCAGGGCGACGGCGTCATCAAGATCGAGATGCACTTCCTGCCCGACGTCTACGTCACCTGCGACGTCTGCAAGGGCAAGCGCTACAACCGCGAGACGCTCGAGGTCACCTTCCGCGACAAGTCCATCGCCGACGTGCTCGACATGACGGTCGAGGAAGGCGCGCAATTCTTCAAGGCCGTGCCGTCGATCCGCGACAAGCTGGAGACGCTGGCGCGCGTCGGCCTCGGCTACATCCACATCGGCCAGCAGGCGACGACGCTGTCGGGCGGGGAAGCGCAGCGCATCAAGCTGTCGAAGGAATTGTCGCGGCGCGCGACCGGGCGCACACTCTACATTCTCGACGAGCCGACGACGGGGCTACATTTCCACGATGTCGCCAAGCTGCTCGAAGTGCTGCACGAGCTTTCCGACGCGGGCAACACCGTCGTCGTCATCGAGCACAATCTGGAAGTCATCAAGACGGCCGACTGGATCATCGACCTCGGCCCCGAGGGTGGCGACGGCGGCGGCGAGATCGTCATCGCGGGCACGCCCGAAGACGTCGCCAAGGAACCGCGCAGCTATACGGGCAAGTATTTGAAGCCGGTGCTGGCGCGGAAAGCGCGCGCTCCGGCCGGTTCGACGAAGGAGAGTCGGAGCGCGTCAACAAAAAAGCAGGCGGCGGAGTAGCCGGCTCTTAACGACGCCGGCGTAGCGTCGGAAATTTCCGACGCAGCGTCGGAAATGGTGTAGGATATTTCCTACGCCGTCTCCGCTATTCAGAGTTCCGACCAATGACCAAGCTCGAGCAAATCAAGGCAAGCATAGAGTCGCTGTCCGCGGAAGAAATTGCCAAGCTTCGCGATTGGTTCGATGATCTCGACGGGCGGCTGTTTGACGAAAAGATCGAGCGTGACGCGAAGGCCGGCCGGCTCGAGGGTCTCGCAGACGAGGCCCTTGCCGAACACGCGCGCGGATCGAGCCGCAAACTGTGACGCACTATGCAAGCCGATCGTTCTGGGCTTGCTATCAGTCTCTACCGGAGCCCGTTCGCGCGCTGGCGGACAGGAACTTTGCTTTGCTCAAGGACAATCCCGAGCATCCGTCTCTGCGATTAAAGAGCGTGGGCCGCTACCGATCGGTGCGCGTCGGGCGGAAGTATCGCGCCCTTGCCGTTCCTGTGGACGATGGCCTCCTCTGGTTCTGGATCGGCACGCACGCGGAATATGATCGGCTGATTGCAGGTTAGCGTGGGCGAGATCGTCAGCGCGGGTGCGCCGGAAGACGTCGCGAAGGAACCGCGCAGCTATACGGGCAAGTATTTGAAGCCGGTGTTGGCGCGGAAAGCGCGCGCTCCGGCCGGCTCGACGAAGGAGAGTCGGAGCGCGCCAACAAAAAAAGCAGGCGGCGGAGTAGGCGCTTCGGGCGGCCGGCTCCCTTTCCCGTCATCCCGGCGAAGGCGGGGATCCGCGCAGGCGACCACCCATGCCTTAGGGTCGACGTACGGTCGTGGACGCGGGAGCGCGTTCCAAACGAGAGTCGTCCGGCGCAAGCAAGAGAGCGAAGCGGCAAGCGGCGGAGTAAGAACACATCGGGGGCAGATGTGCCGCTTTATTGGCCTCCTGGCGGCGCGCCGGGCGGCCGGCTCCCTTTCCCGTCATCCCCGCGAAGGCGGGGATCCGCGCAGGCCGCCCTCCATGCTACACTCGCACGATGAAGCGGCCCTGCGTCTACATCCTGGTCAATCGTCCGCACGGCACGTTCTATGTCGGCGTGACAGGCGATTTGCACACGCGCATGGCCGAGCACGATCAAGGACTGATCGACGGCTTCACCAAACGATACGGCATCAAAACGCTCGTGTACTACGAGCTGCACGAGACGTTCGACGCCGCCATCAAGCGCGAGAAGTTACTCAAGCGCTGGAACCGCGTTTGGAAAATCCGCCTGATCGAGAATATGAACCCCGAGTGGCGAAACCTGTACGACACCGGGACTGGTGAAATCGCGTTCGGCCCGGCGGACGTCGAGCGATTGTCGTCAGAGCCGGAACCGCTTTGCGACATGCCCAGATCCCCGCCTGCGCGGGGATGACGATGCCGGCGGCGAGATCGTCATCGCGGGCGCGCCGGAAGACGTCGCCAAGGAACCGCGCAGCTATACGGGCAAGTATCTGAAGCCGGTGCTGGCAAGGAAGGGGAAGGCTGGCGGGAGCAAGAAGCAAGCGGCGGAGTAGCTTAGGAACCTAGGCCACTTGCTCGACATACAAATCTGAGCTATGCGCTGCTTTCGTGATTGCACGTTGTCCCGGATGGTTCCGGCGGCGGAAATAGTGCTCACGGAAGGAGAAAATAATGACTGCTCTTGCAGAGCGGCGTGCGCGCCGCATTTCATTTCCGTACCATACCCTCCGAAATATTAGTTCCGTAGAAGACAACGACGCAAAGCGTCGCGTGTTTTCTGGGAACGCGCCTGCAACATCGTTTGTATCGCTTCCAGACGATGAGAATGTTCGCACCTATATAGTGACCGCGGAAGGAAAAAAACGGCAACGCCTAACGGATGTTCATCGGAGAATTCGAGAAACGCTTCAGAATGATCCAGAAGATTTTGTCATATTGAATAGCGGCATAGTTATAGTGGCTCGCGATGTCGAAATAGACGAAAAAAGCAAAACGATTATTCTGGCGGAACCGAGCATTATCAATGGTTCACAAACACGAGGTGAATTAAATTATTATCTGGAATCACCCAGCGGCACGCCTCTTTTCCCTGTTTCCTGCAAGTTCGAAATCATCGTAACCGACGACGATGATCTTATAGCCGAAATATCGATTGCACGAAACTTCCAAAACGATGTTGCGACCTTGTCGATTGTCGGGCGCAAAGGCCTATTGGAAGAATTGGAAGATCGACTTCAAAAGTCACACTCCGACCTAAAGCTTCGCAAGTCTGAAACAGAACGTTCTGACGACTATTATGACACAGAAAAATTGCTGCAGGTTATAACCGCCCTTATTCCCGCCGAAATTTGGCCGAAGGTGAAGGAACGAGATGATCCCAAAAAAGTATTCACCTACAGCATGAAGGCGAAGTGCCTAAAGCAATTTAAAGAAGTGCACGAAAAGGCAAAAAAGCCTGACGCCGACGGACACGAAGAGGCCAAGGCACTATATAGTTTCTATCTTGATATCGCTCCCCAAGCACTCGACTTGTACGAGAAATGGAAATCCCATCCCGGATTTAAAGGAACGGGTATAAGGTCTATAGAGCGCGATGGAGGAAAAATAATCGATGTTCCAGACGGCATCATCTTCCCGATTTTGGCGGCGCTATCTGCCTTCGCAAAAAAAGTTAAAGGTCGATGGAAAATCGAGCCGCCGCCGTTATTTAGCGATGATGAAGTCATCGATGCCGCCGACAAACAATACAAAACTGCGGCGCACCACAACCCATGGAACATGGGAAAAAACTTGGCCATATACTCGGCGTTACTCCAGATTACGAATATCTACAGAAAACTGAGTGATCGGTCCTGAGTTATTAGCGATCCAGGATCTCGCTCACTTTTTTCGCTGGCGGCCGGCGACTCGCGTTCCGCGAGCTGGCCGCCGTGCGCATTGGATGTGGCGACGGCCGGTTGGCGCGAGGCTTTCTGTTTGCGCCAACCGTGCCCGGCGCTTCTGATGCCCACGCGCATCCGCGCCCGGCGAGCCGGCCGGTTGGCGCGCTCGCTGTGGCGCCGCCGGCCACCGGCGCTCCGCGCGTGGCGACTCGCGTTCCGCGAGCAGGCCGTCACGCGCCAAACAAAGACACCAGCGCCCTACTCGACCTTTTCGACCCGCGCCGACATCTTGGGCACGAGATGCACCCGGTACGTCGCGTTCTCGCAAGCGAGCCGCCACATGGCGTGCGCCGGGGTCGAGCGCGCCGCATCGCGCGTCACGTCTTTCGGGTTCGTGCAGGCGAAGCCCTGCTTGCGCACCTGCACGGCGAGAATATCGGCCGACATCGGGGCCTGCGTTTGCGCAGCCGCGCGATCCGCCCCGCTCGCAGGCACGACGGCTAAGAGGATCGCGGCAGCGCTCAGCGCAAACGCGGCCGTTGCGCCGAGGCGGTGCGTCCAGCGGCGCGGCATCAGTCGTCCTCCTCGTCTTCCAGATCGTCGGGGCGCAGCGAGACCTCCCAACGGGGATTTTCGAAAGGATCGGGCTGCCATCGCGGGTCGCGCAGCAGCAGCTCAACGCCGTCGGCGAAGGGCCGGGCCTGCGGCTGCGCAAATACGACCGGATGGGGAATGCGAAGGCTGGCATTTCTGGACATGGCACACCTGCCGGGTTCGAGTTACCGGCTGAGCCTAGCGCCCGCGACGCCGCCGCCTCCAATACCCGTTGGGCATGGATTCGAGAGCGCGGCGCGCCTCACGTCACCTCGCCGCGCCGGACCAGGCGGGGCCGCCACACGCCGAGCGCGATGTTGGCGAGCGTCAGGGTCAGGATCACGGTCAGCGCCGTCCACTCGTGCGCGATGGTCTGCGCCAGCGCTTCCGCCATCGGCTCGCCGGCGGCGATCTTGGCCGACAGGCCGACCGCCGCGCCGGCCTTGGAGCCGACGACGCCGAGCGTTCCTTCGAACACGCTCAGGCCCAGCAGCACCTTCAGCCAGACCCAGCGCTGATCGAGAAACGGCTTATGCGCGACCATTGCCAGCAGGCCGGTGATCAGCGCCACCGCCATCGACGGCAGCAGCATGTAGTTGCACAGCGCGGCGATGGTGGTGCGCAGGTCGGCATAGGACTGCGCGCTGTCCTGCGGCGCATAGGTCAGCACCAGCGCGTAGGCGAGCAGCGCGCCGATCATGCCGCAGGCGGCGAAGGTGTGCAGGAACTTGAGCAGGCGTCGCATGGTTTGCAGCCTTGCGCTTCGACGAACAGGCACCAGTACGCACACCAGTACGCGGGGGCGCGCCGTCCGGTTTCGCCGCCCCGGACGGGCGCATCCCTCGCCAAGGCCCAGATTTACGATAAATCCGGCGGCTGTTCTCCAGGTTCTTGCGGCGGGCCAAGCGAATTGACCTTATATGCGCCAGCCCGGCTTCCGGCAGGGTCTTGCGTCACAACGGCGGCACACATGCAGCGCGAAAACAAGCAGGTCTCGTACGCGGCGCTGGCGACCCGATCGCTCAAGGAAGTCACGATCATCATCGTCGGCATCCTGATCGCGCTCGCCGTCAACGACTGGTGGGGCAACCGGCTGGACCGCGCCGAGGAACACAAGATTCTCGATGCGATCCACGACGACGTCGACGCGACGCTGAAGCTGATCCAGCACACGCGGTCGCGCGTCGAGACAGATCTCGAAAAACTGAAGGTACTGTCGGCCGGGAGTAAGGGGGCGGCGGGTCAATACAATGCCGAGCACATGGCGGAAACCTTGCACAGCCTCTGGGACGTGCCGCCGCTGGCGATGCTGACCTCGACGCACAAGGAGCTGCAGACATCCGGCCGGTTGCGGCTGGTGTCCAACCCGAAGGTCCGGCGGCTCTTGGCGCACTTTCAGCAGAAGTACGAGTTTGCCTCGCTCACGTATCAGGACGCCTTCCAGCACCAGCACCTGAAGCTCGACCCGTATCTGCTGGCGAACATTCAGGTGTCGCAGCTTTCCAAAGGTGCACTAGAACACGATGCCGGCACGTCGGCGCAGCCGCTGACGCCGCTACCCCCGGTCAAGGATCACCGTGTCCTGCTGGACGACGTCCAGTTTCAGAATCAGGTGGCGGCCAAATATTTCCTGCTGACGTATTACCTGCAGCAGACGCACGAACTGACCGACGTGCTGAACGAACTGAATACCGAGCTGGCGGCATCGCCGGGACAGCCGACACCATGATCATGATTTCAATGCGCGATTTCAATGCGCGGGGGCTACGCCGCTCAGGACGCCAGAACGCGCCTCGGCGGCTCGGCCGTCACGACAACGGTTGGCGCGACAGCCGCCGCGGCGGTGATGGCGTTCTGCAGGGCCTGGCGCAGGCCAACCGGATCATACAGCAGCAATGGCAGCGACACGACGCGCTCGCCCTTGCCGGTCACGACGACCCGGCCGTACTTCAGCAGGCGGCCGAAAAAGGTTTGCTCGACGCGGATTTCCTCAATCGCATCCAGTTGCAGTTCCTCGGTCGCGCGCGAAACGATGCCGCGGCTTTTGGCGATCCGCCGGTTGGTGATCGCGACTTCCTGCGACCACACCGGATACATGATCGTGACCAGCAGCGCCGCGCCCGCGAGCACGGTGGCGACAGCCGCAACGGTGTGCTCATTAAGCCAAAGATAGCCCGCGAGCGCGACAAGCAGCGCGAACATCGACCAGCCGCTCACCGCAATCAGCGGGTGAAAGCGCGCGCGATAAAGCACGGTTTCTTGGTCGGCTAGGCTCTCGTCGATGTAGCTCACGTTTCTCTCCCGTCGCAGCAGAGGGCGGCGGCGCAGTGCCGCCCCACGACGTTAAACGGGTGGCGGCGGGAAACGTTCCGGCCGCCAGGGTGTGTGGTTGCGATGCCGGTCGCGGACCGGCCTCCGAAAGCACGACGGTTGCGAGGACTAGTATCCCCTGGTGGCGCTCCACACGCCAAAGCACAGTCCCGAGGGTCCCGTGCCGTGCCATTTTCCGCTTGCTTGCGCGCCCCGGAACCTGCCGGTGCCCCAGGCAATGCGAGGACCGGTGATCGCCTTCAAGTTCGCGCCGCCGGTGCCGGACACGCTGCCCGAAAGCCTGATCGGGTAGAAAGCGAACGAGCCGCCGGTCGAGGAAATGCGGCCGCGCTTGATGAACATGCCGACGGGGATCACGCCGCAATGGCCCTTGGTGGTGATCGCCGTCATGCTCCAGCTGCCGTCGTAGCGTCCGGCGTGGGCGGCGGGTGCGGCGAACATGAGCGCCGCGGTCATCGATGCGGCGAATGCGAGCGTGCGCGGGTCAGGCATGATCGTTCTCCAGTCACCCCCCGCGCCGCAAGTCTAGTTTCCCGCGCCCGCCCCCGTCGAGATCAAATCAGGCGGCCGCCGCAGGTTTGTCGCTTGGTTCATGGCAGTATAGGCTTGCGCCCGCATCGGCTCATGGAGGCACGCCCGCGCATGATGATCGTCTATTCCAAGAACGGGGTTCCGCAGGTCGTCACCGGCTGGAAGGCGTGGCTGCTGCTGATCGTGGGCGCAGTCGCCTTCGTCGTCATCGGCGGGCTGATGCTGGGCGTCGCGCTGACGGTTTGGACCATTCTGCTGTTCGCGCTGCCGATCGCCGTCGTCGTCGGCCTCATTATGAGCCTGTTCGCACGGCGGTGAAGCCAGCATGTCCGCCACACGTTCCACGCTCGGCCTGATGCGGCACGCACGGCTGACGCGCAAACAGATCATCGGTTTCGCGCTGGCGTCCGCCATCCTGAACGGCATCATCACGGCCAGCGTCGGCGCGTGGCTGGGGCAAACCTACGCCAAATATCAGTCGCGCCGGCAATCGATCGAACAGCTCGTCCACCTTGTCTACGAACGGCGCACGCGCGCGGGGCTGGTCGCATCCGCGATACGGCGCGGGTCCGACCACGATGAGCTGCGCTATCGCAAGCGCGCCTACGACGAATCCTACGTCGACTGGAACAAGAACGTGATGCAGAACATTTTCGCCATCCGCGAGGTGACCGGCGAATACATGATCTCAGGGCTTGAGAAGTATTACGAGGATGGACTGGTTGCGGGCATGGCGGATGTCGACCGGTGCCTGACGAAGGCATACGACGTCAGCCTCGCCAACGGCGACGGCAACGCCGTGCTGGTGGCGTGCGACATGAGCGGGCTGCATCAGTTCGTGCTCGACTGCGGGGCGACGTTCACCAACGAGCTCTACAAGCTGACCAAGCTGTCGTTCCTGCCGTTCTCAAGCTCGTCGGGCACGGAGGGACGGGCAAAGTCCGAAAAGCGCGTCGCGGATGAATGCACGCGCAAGCCAGTCGCGATCGCCGCACCCTCGGCGGCCGCAACACCGCCTGTCGCCTCGCCAGTGCCCAAGCCGCCGGAGCCGGCGCCATCAGCGGAACAAACGGCGCCTTCGGCGCCGACGCCTTCGGCAGGCCCATAGCAATGCGGCCCATAGCAATAATGGGTCGCGCTCAGCCAGGAATATCGGGCTCGACCAGCAGCGCGAGTTGCATGAGGGACTGCTGCCAGCCGAGATAGCACTGCTCTTCCGGGATCAGCGCAGGAATGCCGGACTGCTCGATGTTGACCTCCGTGCCGCACGACACGGCGCGCAATTTCACCGTCACATGCATTACGCCCGGCAAATTCGGATCGTCGAAGGTGTCGGTGTAGCGGATCAGCTCATGCGGCTTCAGCTCCAGGTATTCGCCGCCGAAGGCGTGCGCGTTGCCGCTGGTAAAGTTCGTGAACGACATGCGGAAGGTGCCGCCGACTTTGGCGTCCATGTGTTCGACTTGGCAGGTGAAGCCGTAGGGCGGTAGCCATTTGCACATCGCGCCGGGGTCGAGGAAGGCGCGGTAGACCTTCTCGGGCTTGGTCGCGAACACGCGATGCAGGCGGACAGTGCCGGTCGCGGCGACGGCGGCTTTTCCGGTTGCGGGTGTCGATGCGGCCGGCTTGGCCTTGGTCTTGGTTTTCTCGGACACAGGCGTTCTCCTCAATTCTTATCGTTCCCTGCTCGTTACAGCGAACCTGCGCCTTTAAACGCATATCGTTGGCGCTCGATCCCTACCGTGTGCCGTCAAGCCGGCGGTTTTGCGGATCTTCCGACCCCGCAGGTTACTTTCGCTTGGCCATATTCGCGGTCACCGCAGCGCGCACGAGCGTCTTAAGCGCCTTGGCGTCGATTTTCTCGCCCTCGTAAATGTCGATCGCGCGTCGCGTGCTGCCGTCGAGGCTCGAATTGAACAGGTGCGACGGGTCGGGCAGCGCCGCGCCTTTCGCGAACGTCAGCTTCACCTTGTCCTTGTAGGTCTCGCCAGTACAGATGATTCCGGCGTGCTCCCAAACCGGCACGCCACGCCACTTCCAGGTCTCGACCACATCGGGGTCGGCTTCGCGAATGGCGTTGCGCACGCGCGCCAGAACCTCACCGCGCCAGTCGGCCAGCGCCGCGATGCGGGCGTCGATCAAACGCGCGGCGTCCACCCCTTCACTGCCGGTCGCCTTGTCCGATTTCGGCTTCGCCACGCTTTTCATTTGCGCACCCTATGAATGTCTGCCGACGCAACTCGCTGCCGGATGTCTGCGTAGGTGGCGGCGATCAGATCGGCGAGTGCTGCGTCGGACTGGGCCGGATATGCGAAACAGGTCGTCCATCGGGCAAGGATGCCAGCGCGAGCGTGGCGCGTCGAGCGGCGGCGGCCTACATGAGTTCGCCCGGCAATTTGCTCGCTTGCTTAACCCAGGCGACGAACTGTGCTTCGTCGAGTTCGTCATCCTCGTAAATGTCGAAGTAACTGATAGACTTTTGCTTGGAAGACCCCGGCGGCAACGGGCGCAACGCCGCGCCGCGAAAGAACGCCACCTTCACGTATGTGTTGAAACAGTGAAAGCTCAGGAACCAGCCGGTGCGCTTGTCCGGGTCTTCGATGCCATACATCGGCGAATTCCATTTCACCGCCTTGTAGGCACCGGGGGCTGCGCGCACGATCAGCGCGTCGAGGCGGCGGCCGACATCGCGCTTCCAGCCGGGCATTGCGGCAATATAGGCGGCGACCGGCGCGTCGCCATAGCCCTTCGCGATCTGCGGATTGCCGCCCGACAAAAGTTTCCCGGCAACCGCCGCTTTATGGGGCTTCGTCCGGGGCGCTTCCTTGCGCGCTCGCGACGACTTATTCGCACCGTGCTTTCGCGCGTGCCGTCCCGACGTCGCGGCCGTCAATTTTTCTCTCGCCACCGCATTCCGCCTCTCGTTCGCGTCGGTCCCGGCAGATCAGTTGACGACGAACTTCACGATATCGGTGCCGGACTTGTCAAACGTGCACTGGAATGTCGTGTTGCCCTTCTTGCGGTAGGCGGTACCATTGACGGCGTGCGTGCCGTCGACGCGCTGGCCTTCGTACTCGGTTTCAATGTCGGGCAAACGCAATTGAAATTCGTCGTGCGCATGATTGCGTCACTTGGCCATCATGATTGCCGGCGCATCGGCAGCAGCCGTGCTTTCGACCACGCAAAGACGAGCATGGCGAGCAACGGTGCCGTAAGATAATTGGTGGCTGTCATGGTTCACGTTTCTTCCTCTGGGCCTGCGCCCGACACATGGCATATTGCGGTTGCAGGTAGCCAGAGAACCGCGCCTTCAGGCAACGAGCAGTGCGCGTTCCGAAGGTCGCTGACAAGGCCTATGGCATGACGACGATCCGCATTTGCGACATCGACAACGGCGCGCTGGCGGTTCAGCTGCGCGATGTGCTCGACCTTCTCGGCCCGCGCGCTTTGCGGTCGGCGTGGGCGATCGCACCCGTCGCGTCCGAGCGACCGGAATTCGATGCGTCAGGACCCGGCGCGGAGACGCTGCAAGCATTGTCGAGCGCGCGCGCCACGGTATCCGGACTTGAGCTGGCGGCGCTGGCAGGCGACACGACACAAATCATCTGGGGCTTATTCAGCGGCGTAGATGTCGCCGACGCGTGGATCACGATCCGCTTCGTCGACAGCACGTTTTGCGAGATTACCTCGGGTGACCCGGCGGCGCTCGATGCGATCCGCACCCGCTACAAAGACGTGCGCACCTAAGGCAGTGCTGCCACGGGCTCGTCCGCCGATGCTTGAGGCACCACCAGGATCGCCAAGCTCGCCGCATCCAAATCCGCGAAAATCTCGCGCGCCAGAGCGGCTTGCTTGTCCGGACAGGAAATGCCTTGCTCCCGGCAGAGTAGGTCGAATCTCATTTTCAGTTCGCGCAAAATGGCTGCGTCGCACGCGACGTTCATGGCAAGTTCCTCATACCGTTATCGCGCCGACCTCCAGCAATTGCCGACTTTCGAGGGCGTGCCTATCGGCGCCTGAACAGATCAAATCGATCGTTGCCATTGTTGCGCCCGCGCGTAAATCCCTAAACCCTACCTTCAACCCATTGAAGTTTATAGGCAATCTATATGCACTATGAGGCAAATGAGTAAGCTGCTAAAAAGGAACCAAATTAGCCAAGAAGTGTTATGTGCCCGGAACCTCGGAGGTTTTGGTGTCCGGACTGACGCGCGAGACTCGCCTGCAAATCATGCTCGACGATGACGAGCTTGAGAAAATTGATACGTGGCGGTTCGATCAGCGCATGCCGAGCCGCGCGGCCGCTATCCGGCGGTTGCTGCAAATCGCGCTTGATATCGAAACAAAGGGCACGGCCGACCCGCTGCAGCGGTCCACGGATTTTGGCGTCCTTACCGACGACGATCCGAAGAACAAGCGGCGCAGGTAACGGCGGGTCAGGCCGCTATGTCCTCACGCTTTCAGAAGCGCGACGATATTGTTCCACGTCGTGGTGCTGACGGCATCCTTGGGCAACGCACGCCCCACGGTGCCAGCGAAACCGCCGTTCTGGACGCCGCGACCCAGGTCTTCCAGATCTATGAATTCGCCGTGCATGGCCCTGCCGTCCTCGCGCGTCGATACGCGGGCCGTCTCTTCGTCGGTCAGCAGGTTGAGGATCTTGTCGCGCAGTTTCGCGCTTTCAGTCGCAGATGATGTCATGGGTCACCTTCGGATACCAACCGGCGCACCGTCGTGCCGGTACTCTCTTGCCCGGCAATAACGCGTGCGATGAGACGCGGTTGCATTGAGGGCGGCCAATGTGGCTAGCGCGTGGAAGAGCGTGGGAAAAGTATCACCGCCCAAAAAAGGGACCGCCGCAACCGGCGGCGGCCCGAATTGTGACAGTGCCAGCTAGGTCGGTCCTTAGACCGCGAGCACCGAGCGGATCTGGTCCTCGTACTGCTGCACGGCCTGCAACGCGCGTTCCTTGACGCGCGGGTCAGCATCGGTCACGGCTGCATAGCCCTCGATGCCCTCGCGCGCCGTCTGCATGATGCGACCGGCCGCGGCCTGGGGGTTGAGCTCGCGCTTGCACATCGATTGCAGAAGCTGGGTGAGGATCACGCCCGTCGCCAGCATCATGCCCGACAGCTCCGCGTTCTCGCGTTCCAGCTTGGCAAGTTTCTCAGTGGTATCCGTCATATGGGCGCTCCCTGCAGTCTCGTGGTTCTGCTGGGTGCTAGCGCCAAGCTTCGTGCGACGCAAGCGTGCGGCGGCGGTCGGAATGTCGCTCGCATCCCCGGGAGGCGACGCCCATCTTGCCGCCTTTCTCGGCGCAAGGCGGCGCGCGCCGCCTTCGCGGGGAACCTTTTATGGCGATCAGATCTGCCAGTCGGCGGCGGGTGGTCTGATGAGAGCGTCAAAAAGCGCCGCGTTCGGACAGAACTCCGGTGTGCGCTCCGCCCGCGTGCCGCTCTCGAGCCAGCTCAGACAGGCACGTGTGGCGCTGCGGTTCAGGCAGCGCGTTTGCACTCGCGCGAAGGCGGCACCTTCGTCCTGGCGCACAGGCCGGCCGGTGTCGACGCCGACACGCTCGACCATCTCCTGCATCCCTGAGGCACATTGCGCGAGATCAAGGGCGGATGGCACATTGTGCTGATGCGCGTCAGGACGGGGTATTCATGCTGACGCCCATCAGGAAAAAACAGCGGGGGACATGGAATGGCGCTGCGCACGTATCAGTACGGAGAGCTTTTGGGAGTGGCGCTCATCCTGGGTTCGGTCGCGACCCAGATGTTCTACCTCGATCCGCTCAGGCGCGAGATCGATTGGCGGCTCGTCGCCTTCAATATCCAGCAGTCAGGACAGGTGCAGGCGCAGGCCACGTTCGACAATAGAATTGCGCTGCTCAATGCGCTCAAGGCGCCCGCCGAAGAGATCGTGGCGGCTGAAGCGGAAAAGAAACGCATCGTCGGGAAGTACCAGACGGCGGATGCGAACGTGTCCGACTACCTGATCGACAAGGAGCAGGTCGAAAACTACATCCAGTGGATCGTGCTCGGCCTCTTCGGTGTTGGCACACTGCTGACCGGCATCGGACGCGCGGTCGAAATGGCGGCGCAAAAAC
The DNA here is from genome assembly GCA_902825785.1 of uncultured Hyphomicrobium sp. GTDB lineage: Bacteria > Pseudomonadota > Alphaproteobacteria > Rhizobiales > Hyphomicrobiaceae > Hyphomicrobium_B. The sequence goes on from CADECN010000036.1 coordinate 13,433, forward strand.
ATCTGCGCGAATGACCGGCGCGCGTGGAATAGAGCGCAGAAAATACGACGCACGGAACGCTTCTCTTCAATGTATCAGTGACTCGATTTGCCGAGCGGTTGCCTTGGCGTGACGCGCGATCTCAAGTTCGCCGGCATCCTGCGCCAACTGCGTGCGCAGGTTCCAATAACCCAATGCCTGGATCGATTGCGGGGCTAGCGCCAACAGCTCCTCTTGCAGTTGCCACGCCCGGTGGTCCTTGGCGCGAGCGAGGCCGCTCAACATCGAAACGCCTGAGAAAAACCTTTGCCACGACGGCGTTTTCTCAAGGATATCGCTTGGACACGCCGTGGGTCTCTTGCTGGAGAGATCTACGTGCAGCCGCGCCACGTCCACCGCCAGCCTTGGGCGGCATCCATCAAGCATTGCGTCCACGGCATCCGGTCCAAAGAGCGTTACGTAGTTGAGCGTGACGCGCTCGGTTGGCCACTCGGCCCCAAGACTGGCATCGAGCAACTCGTCAAGCGCGGTCATCGCATCCAGCTCCTCCGGGTGCGTTGCGTCGACGAGATGGCGCGCCGCTTCTATTGTGCCAAGTTGCCGTTCCGTCAGCGGGAGTTGGCGCGCCTTGGCAAGCAGTTCAGTATTCGTGTTCGTGCCCCGGCTCTTCAGCGCGCCGAACAGGCGACGACCATGGAAGGCGCAGCCTGCCCTGTCCTTGACCCGGTTTTCTCCATCGCTCCGAAACTCGCGCCAGACGCGCTCGAGTTCATCCGCGCGCTCTTTTGCGTTCATCATGATGCGGTGAGCACCATGCAAAGACAAGGCCGTGGCGCGGCATATCGTGCGCCAGCGATTGCCGCGATCGGCCGCCAGGTTCTGCAGGAAGTGCGCAGCGACTCCGCCCGGGCTCGCGCCGAGCCACGCGCCTTCACCCCTCAAATAAGAAGACCGCCGATGCGCCAAGTGGGTATCGAACACCGACTTGAATGTCTGGTCCACCAGCATCTCGCGCAACACGGGCCATGCGATGTCGTGGACGCCAAAGCTAATGCCGCCGCCTCCGTGCAACGACACAGCCGGGGTATCGACGATGTCGAGCTCATCGAGCGCTGCTCCCAGCACCTCGACGTGGTGGGGCAGCAGAAGATCATCGTCGTCGTTGTAGAATATTCTTTCCGACGTGGCGGTGCGGATTGCCTCGTCCCGGCTTGCTGCCCCGTGACCTTCACCTTTGGGGCGGTCGTGGAACCGTACACGGCCATCTTGCGATTGAAGCGCGAGCGCGGCGCTTCTCACCTCGTGCGTGCAGCCGTCGCCGACGATTACGACCTCGATATCGCCGACGGTTTGCGAAAGGGCAGATCCGACGGAAAGTGGCAGCGTTTCGGCGCGACTATGCGTTGGTATGATGATGGTCGCATACGGCATGAACGCGACTAGGCGGCGGCGGCGGCAAAGAGCGGGTGGTTGGGAAACTTCGCCTTCAGCGTCGGCAACGCTTTGTCGGTCTCTGAAAGTATGGGATTGGCGTCCGGCCAATCGACGGCGAGCAGGGGGTCGTTCCATGCCACCCCGCCGCGATTGGAGGGGTCGAACTCTTCGGAGACGTCGTTTAAGTAGTCCACCGCCGTCAGGCAATAGAACGCGTTGGCGAGACCGCGGGATACAAAGATGCGCTTCATGTTGCCAGGCTCATCGCCTAGCAGAAATGTTTCCACCGAGCCGAATGTCGGGCTCTTGGGCCGGACGTCAGCAACCGCGCAGATCGCGGTACCGCTCGCCACATAGATGAATTTGTCCCAGGGTTCGTGGTGAAATCCGCGCAGGACACCGGCCTGAGACCGCGAGTGGTTGCCCTGACGCATGCGCAATGGTCGCCCGAGTGCGGCGTCCACCTCACCGGCCTGATAGGTGTGGCGGAAGAAGCCGCGCTCGTCTTCACGGCTATCCCACGAAACAACGAGAAGACCATCTATGGTCGACTTTTCAACGGGCATTGATCTCTCTCCGCTCGCAATGTTGTCCGAATTAATATGGATCTAAAGGCGGGCGCGCGCCGTGGCCAGCGTAAGCTGCGTGCATTTTTAAGCTGTCTACAGAAACCGTTCTGCTGAACGCTGTAACGCCGCGACGTTGTGGACAACGCGCGTGCACGACCGCGAGAAGAGTTCCCGGCGAGCGTGGACGTTGCGCTGGCGCATGTCAGACGCGGATCAGGGGCCGTTCGCTGCGGGCATCGTCTGGGGTTGTCCGGCGCTGGTGGATGCAAGCGCGGGCTCGTCGCGCGAGGGAAGGGCGGGCGTGAGAAAATCCTCAAGCTCGCCACCCCAGAGGTCCCAGCCGGCGCGATCGTCGGCCAGCGTGTGGCCTTCCGATCCGTAGGCGCGAAAGATATGCACTTGCGCGCTCGCGCCGGCGTCCGTCCAGGCACCGGCGAGGCGGCCGATAAGACGCGGTCCGAAATAGCTGTCGTTTCGCGCGTACAGCCAGAGCGATGGGACGCGCGCTGACGTTGCGAATTGTGCGGCCGCCGCGATCAGGTCGTCCTCGCCGCAGATTTCGTTTCTTTGTCCATAGGCGTGTCCGCCGCGACCGCCGGAGAAATTGACGATGGCCTTTACGCCCGGCGGATTGCGCGCGGCAAGCGCGAGCGATGCCCATCCGCCTGTCGATATGCCCGCCACCACGATGCGATCGGGATCGACGAAGCTCTGCTGCTCCATGTAGGCGGTGACGGCAGCTATATCGTCGGCGGCCGTATTGCCAGCATCGGCATGGCGCGTCGCGGCGCAGGTATCGAGCGCCTCCGAAAGCTCACCACCCGTCGCGCCGTGGCCGCGCCGCTGCGGCAGCACGACGGCGTAACCGCGCTCGACGAACCAGCGCGACAGCCAGTAGTAGACCGGCAGGGAAAGCGACAGGCGCGTCGCCTCGTCCGTGCCGTGATTGATGATCACGAGCGGCAGCCGCTGCCCTTCCGTGTCGTTTGAATGCGCCTCCGGACGGAATACGGTCGCGCGGAGCGTGCGGGCTTTGTCGCCGCTCGGCAAAAGCCAGAGCTGTTCGCGCATGCGTGGACCTTCGGGCCCGAAAGCACCGAAATCGTAAGCGTTTGCCGAAAGCGGCGGCGACAGCGCGAGAAGCAGCGCCAGCAAACGGCTGATGTTTCGCGCTGCCGCACGCAACCCACCAATTCCTGCGCTTTTGCTCAATGTCGCAGCCCCCGCGCCACCGACTCGCAAGCCGTCAATGATTTCGGGAGTTTAGAGGGCGTTTAGATCGAGGCAAACGCAAAGCGTGGAACGGATCGCGCGTCACAGCTGTTTTACGCGAGGCACCGGCAACGGTGCCACACTCACAAAAGAGGAGTTTAAAACCCATGAAGTCTATTGGAACGCTCGTCGTGGCACTCGTGACGCTGTCGGGCGCGGCCATCGCCGAACCGGCAGCCAATCAGGCCGGGGGCATGACGAAATTGAGCCAGGCCGAATGCACGGGCCTGTGGCACAAGGCCAATCCGAACAACGCGAAAGGCGTGACGGAATCGCAGGCTGCTCCCTATGTCAGTAACTTCAAGGCCGCGAACCCCGACGGCGACACGACCATCGATGCGAAGGAATGGGTCGCCGCCTGCAACGCCGGCTTAGTGAAGAGTGCGGCCAGCACGGGCGGTTCGTCGGGTGCGTCCGGCAGCCAGGAGTAAGCGCGTATTCGATCAGGAGCGCTTGACGATGCTACGGGAGAGCGGGCCGCGTGCCCGCTCTGCCAACTCGCCTGCTGGAGCGCGCGGTACAGCGCGGTTGGGCGGCCTACGAAGGTGAGCTTTGCGACCGTAAGCCAAGACATCTCAATTTCTTGAAGCCTTAAAAATCCAACCGTCTGCCCGGTTGTGTTGAGATATTGTCTCAATTTCGTGACGCGAACTCTTGTCAAAGCGGCTATACACCGGATGCGGGTTGCATATAATCGACCCGGCGGCACATACCCCCGCACCGCCATCTGATCCGGACGTTAGCATTCGCTCAAGCGAGCGACACAGACCTGCGGCGTGCGCACAAATCAAAAGTTGGGAGTAAGCGATATGCAGGAAGGACCGGGTACCCCCCACGCATCAACGGCTGATCGTACGAGTTCTCTTCCGCCCGATGCGCTGAACGCGGATGAACAATACGAATTGAATTCCGAGACCGGAACGCTCGCGCACGACGATGACGCGACCGAGGTCGAGATCGTTGAAGAAGAAACAAACCAGGGCCTGCACGCATCGAATGCGAACGACGCGCCAGACGTTGTGACGCAAGATTACGTCGATCCGCCGCGTCCGGAGACGCCCAGTTCCTATCTTGAGAGAGCGGAAAGCGGTCCCGACGACGGCGCCTCCGAGTTCTCGTATATGTCGTCTTCACCTTCGCGCGGCACGTTGGAGTCGCTGAAGACGCCGCTGCTGGCGCTTGCAGCGGCAGGCGGGCTGTTGCTGGCGTTCTGGAACTATTCGGCGCTCGAAGCAGCGCGCGCCGAACTCGGAACGGTTTCGGCGGCAAAGGCCACCGTCGATAAGGCGCTCTCCGATGCGCAGTCGCGCCTGACCGCGGCCGAGAAGGCCGTGGCCGACGTCAAGGCCGCGCTTTCGGCTACGCCGCTCGCAGCGTCGCCCGCCGCGCCGACCGGTACGAAGCCGCCGGCGGATACGCCAGCGCCTTAGATCGCGAAGCTCGGCTTGCCGCCCGCGTGAGTATCAAGCGCTGATTTTCAGGCGCTTCGCGCAGCGCATACGTCGTCGCCATTAGGCAAAGTGCGTGTTCTGCAGATCGGCCCACGGACCAAGCTTCTCGGCCGCATCGAACGTTTTAATTTCCGGGAACTTCGCCGCGTTCGCCTGCAGCAAGGCCTAGCCCTCCGTGGAGCGCACGTGCGGGTGGCGTAGGCTCGTGCGGTGGGCCGCCAGTGTCAGGCCCCGCTCGCGTCCTCTTGCGTAATGGCGTCACCGATGCGGACGACACCTCCTTCCAGAATGCGCGCCGTGATGCCGCCGCGCCCGCGCACGGCGTTGTAGCCGCCCGGTCCGAAATTCTCCTCCATCCGGCTACACGGCGCGCAGAAGCCCGAGCCTTCCAGCAGCGCCGCGCCGATGCGAAAGCGCGCGCCCTTCAGCGCCAGCAGATTGATGCCGGCGCACACGAGGTTTCGGCGCAGCAGTTGCGGGTCGACACATTCGCGACCGAGGAAGGCCGAAATGGCGGCAATGTCCTCAGCCGCGATCAGCGTGACTTGGCGCGCGCCGTCTCTACTCGTCCGGTAGTGGTCGCCCGCGATGCCGTTGCCGGCGATCAATTCGACTTCGCTCAGTTCGATGAGCGGCGCGCGCCGTTCGGGCCGCACGCCGATCCAGGCGAGCGTGCCGGCGCGCATGGGCGATGCAATCAACGCATCGAGCAGGGATCGAGTTTCCATCGTCAAGCCACGTCGGGTTGGCCGCTGGCGTTATTCGCCGGTTGCGGATATCGGCGTTGCAGGCAACCATGTCGCGAGCGGGGCGTTTGACAAGCGTCGGCGCGCGGCCGGCCATCCAGAAGCATTGAGGGCGGAGACGACCAGCCATGGCTCAGAGCAAAACTGCGAAGAACACGATCTGCGTCTGGTACGACAAGGACGCGGAAGCCGCCGCCCGCTTCTACGCTGAAACCTTCCCCGACAGCGCGGTTACCGCCGTCCACCGCGCGCCGAGCGATTACCCGTCGGGCAAGGCCGGCGACGTCATCACGGTCGAGTTCACCGTCTTCGGCGTGCCGTGCCTCGGGCTCAACGGCGGCCCCGCCTTCAAGCAGACCGAAGCGTTCTCGTTCCAGATCGCGACCGACGACCAGGAGGAGACCGACCGCTACTGGAACGCCAT